>NZ_JAYGID010000120.1:0-20121 GCF_034931685.1 Synechococcus sp. CCY9202 | reverse complement strand
CTGTTCGCGCACTGGCGTCGAGTCAGTGAAGTGGCATGTGGATGATGGGAGCCGTATGACGCGAGAGTGTCACGTACGGTTCTGTGAGCACCTCGGGGGGAAGTTCCCCGGGGTGACTCGACATGGTTCGTCTGGTTGAGGTGGTTCTCGAACCAGGGAAACGGGCCTGCCCACCCCTTGCAACACCAGCCGCTGGGCCAGCCACCTGAGGTGCGCGGCCCACCCCGGCTACGCCGGGGTGGGGGTGCCGGGGGCTTTACACCAAGCCTTGGGACGCCAGCCCTGGCTACCACCAGAGGTGATCAAACAGGCGATTACCAATACTAATCTTAGCCACATTTATGAAGCACTTTCAAAGTCTTTTCCATTCAATACTGGGTCTTCAGATGTTGCCCTGGTCAAGGATCCAAGGTTATGCCGCTGGCTTCCCTTGTGGAATCGATTCACCGAGGACAACAACATTGAATGCGCAGTGCTGATCGTTCATCGGCATCCTTTGGCCGTGCTCAAGTCTTTAGCGCGGCGCGATCAGCTCCCTGCAGATCGAATCCTGCTGCTGTGGCTACAGCACACCTTGGAAGCCGAGTTTCACAGCAGAAGATTCAAACGGCGCATTATCAGCTATGAAGAATTCCTGAAGAATCCTGGAACCCTCATGGTCCAAGCAAAGGGATTTTGGCCGCATCTGGAAATCGGCAATCATCATCCAAGCTCAGCAGGAGATTCAACAGTCAAGCAGGAGCTGAACCATGCCGCCGAGCCCTTCAATGACTCAGCCCATCCAGCGAATGAGAAGCTCATGCAGCTCGCACTTGAAGTCCATTCCATCCTCGGCGCCGGAGGGCATCCTGACTACCAACAACTTGATCAAGCAAGGCAGACACTCCAGAACCACCTGCATACCGTGACGCAACAGCTTGGCAGGATGGCAACACTACAACTGTTCTGGGAGCCCATTCACGGCAGCGGTTTCAGCGAAGACCATTCAATCAGGAGAAGCATTGCAATATCAAGACAGTCTGCCGAAGTGAGATTCCATCTTCCCTTTTATGCCGAAGGAATCAGACGTTTACGACTCGACCCCGCAGAATATCCTTGCCTCGTCCACATTGAGCACTCGTCACTGCACAGCGAGCACAATGAAGTACTTTGGCAATGGCCGAAAGAAAGCAATCCGGAAGCCCCATTGATTCGGCAACCATTTAGCAGTATCAACGAAGACACAGTTTTACTAGGCAAAGATCGGCTGGGGACAACAAGGATATCGATTTTCAGCCGATCTCATGATCCAGCCCTGTTGGTAGATATTCCGGAAACAATCCTCGCGAAAGCAAGCGGCCCCTGCAGCTTCATCATCAAGGCAAGATGGGAACCTCTGAGCGCTGAAATGTGCGACATCTTCACCCAACTAGGGAGACTCTGGAAAACCCCGCCACCCTGCGCGAGAATGGCCTTGTGATCGGTGACGCGGACAGGCTTCATGGGCGCCAAGCAGTTTGGCTTTGGGGATTACGAGCAGTCCATGGCCAAAAAGCGCACTCGGCGCGAGCGCTTTCTGTCTGAGATGGAGGCGGTTGTGCCGTGGAAAGCGCTGATCGATCTGATCGAGCCCCACTACCCAAGGACCAGCACCAAGGGTGGCCGGCCGCCCTATCCGCTGGAGACCATGCTGCGAATCCATCTGCTGCAGCAGTGGTATGACCTGAGCGATCCGGCGATGGAGGATGCGCTGCTTGAGGTGGCGACCATGCGCCGCTTTGCCGGTATCGCCCTGATCACCGACCGGATCCCGGATGAGACCACGATCCTGGCGTTCCGGCATCTACTGGAGGAGAAGGATCTGGGAGCGCAGATCTTTGAAGCCGTGAAGGCCCACCTCAAGGCCAACGGCATGGCCATGAAGCAGGGCACGATCATCGATGCCACGATCATCGCGGCGCCAAGCTCCACGAAGAATGAGAAGCGGGAGAGGGATCCTGAGATGCACCAGACCTGCAAGGGCAAGCAATGGCACTTTGGGATGAAGGTCCACATCGGGGTGGACAGCGAGAGCGGCCTCATCCACTCGGTGGAAACGACCGCCGCCAATGTTCATGACCTCACCCCCGCCGCTGATCTCCTGCACGGTGAAGAGACAGTGCTCTACGCAGATGCGGGATACCAGGGGATTGAGAAGCGGCCCGATATGCAGGGCAGAGGCATCGGCTTCCGCGTTGCCATGCGCCCAGGAAAGCGTCGCGCGTTACCAGATACACCCGAGGGGAGGGTGGATGACCTGATCGAGACGGCAAAGGCTCACTTCCGCGCCAAGGTGGAGCATCCGTTCCGCGTGATCAAGCGCCAGTTCGGCTTTCAGAAGACCCGGCTGCGGGGCATGCTCAAGAACCGCTGCAAGGTGAATGTGCTGGCAGGCCTCTCCAACCTATTCATGGCGCGCCATGAGTTGCTATGCAAGACATGATTGGGGGAGTGGTGTGCCCATTTGGGGCAGGCGCCACCCCAAATGAGCAAGATTCAGCGTCCACAAAGGTGAATTCAGGCTGATCAACACCCGATCCACCCTCAAATAGTTCATCCCGAACAAACCGCGGTTCCAGACCCTCTTTTAGGGCTCGTTGCCCAGAGGTTCCCTAGGAAATACCGACCAGAAAGTCTTTACCAAAGCCCAGTAAAATCACGGGGCGACGGTATGGCACCGCGTGAGCGAGCGTACTTCTTTGCTGACACAGGAGACCTGCTCAAAGACCAGCGCATGGACTGGGGGGAGCTGATGCCAGACGCCAATACTCAGAACAACCAAAGCAGCCAGCTCTTAATAGAGAGACAGAGGGCCTTAGCACCCTCATGCCATTTTTGACTCATCGCAGAAAAACTTGATTTGTCAGGATCCTCAAACAAATATGGCCATTCCTTAATCATGCGATATATTAGGGCACCTCGAAAAATTCGGGATCTTCCGGATCCGGTAATTGAGACTCTCATTGCCCCGTCAAGCCAGTCATGAGTGCTCTGTCTTGGTAGAGGCTATTTTTCGAGGTTCCCTTAGCAAAACTAACCTATTGCATCTCCCGCAATGCCCACAACTACATTTACCAACTTTTACAATACATCTTTCTTCTGCGGCACGCCTCTCGTAGATGGTTCCACTTACCAGGTAACCACCGAATTCCTTGAAGGGCCTTACCAAGCTGACGATACAGCATCGTTAGACTGGAGCGTCGGAGAAACGATTCAAGTCACCGGCACCGCTGGGTCTAGCGACTGGGTATACCGAGGAATAATTACTATATGTGGAACAGAATACCCCCTGCTTCAGATAGGCAGCGGAGCTAATTTATTCGCAATACTCACTGACGACACGATCATCAATAATACACAAGGTACTTTTACCTCTTTTGAGCCATTTACCCCCTGCCTTACTTCGGGATCGCTAATTCTAACGAATACAGGATACGTTCAAGCCGCAACCCTGGATGTCGGCGACCTCCTTCCAACTCCCAATGGCATTAAGCAGATTAAATTCATAGGGCGTTGCACTCGTTCGTACGCGCAGCTTCGCTCCTCAGGGAAACTTCCCGTCTGTATCGAAACCGGAGCCCTCGGAGAACTCGCCCCTAGCGAACCCATCCACTGCACCCCCAACCACGCCTTTGTCATCAACGATTGCCTGGTGGAAGCCCAGGCCCTGGTGAACGGCACCACCATCCGCCAGGTGGAGGAGTGGGACGAACCCACGATCACCTTCTACTCGATCGAACTGGAGGAGCATTCCTTGATGTGGGCCAATGGCCTGCTCACCGAGACCTTCGTGGCCACCGAGCGGGATGGGGCCATCACCCGCACGAGCTGGAACAACTACGACGAGTACCTCGCCCTCTACGGCAGCTCCACCCCGATGGCCGACATGCCCATGCCGCGGATTCCCTTCGCCCGCCAGCTACCGGGCGAGATCCGTGCAATCGCCGGCCTCGATACAGTGGCCGCTGAGCCTGAATTCGCCCTCGTCTGAACCCTTCAGCCACCGAAGACGCAGTGCCTGGCGGCTCCCTTCCGGAGCAGGCCAGGCTTCTTCTTGAGCAGGTTCCCCAGGCTTTGCAGCACAGCGAGGGGCCGGAGCAGTTCCGATCTCTAGCAGTGGCCTGTCATGGCCGCATGCTGGAGCTTGGCGATCAGGAGCGCAACGAAGCCATCCAGCACGCCCTGGCCGGCGCCCGCCTGCTGGCTGCCCTGCATCACCACGCCTCTCCCCAGCCCGATTGGGTAGCGGTGCATGAGGAGCAATGCTGCCGCTATGGCGCCATCTGGATCCAGGAGGAGCTGAGCCGCACCGATTCGGTGCAGGCCATCACCTGGGCCATGCAGGCCCTGGCCCTGCTCGATCGGCTGGAGCAGTTGCACAGCCCTCCGCCGACCTGGATCGACGTGGTCCGGCTGGAGTTCCGCCAGCGGCTTGCACCGCCGCCGCTGCAGAGCCGCAGTGATCGCCAGCAGCAGAGTGAATCCTTCGATCACCTGCGCTTCCCTGCAGTACCGGCCGATCCAGCCGCTGCAGAAGCCCTGCTGCCCCGGGCGCTGCAGCGCCTCCACCTGGCCCGCCAGGCCGGTGCCCACGAGCTCTGCCTCCAGTGGCTGGCCCAGCTGCGCCAGGTGCTGGGCCACCGCACAGACCTGCTCTGGCACACCCTGGAGTGTGCTTTTCCTGTGGGCGACTGGACGCTGCAGGCCTGGTGCGCCGAGCTGCTGCTGAAGGAGGTGGGGCCCGAACAGGGCCCCACCCACCGCCACCTGCTGCTCACCCGCTGGCAGGCCCTGCTCACCACCGCCACAGCGTTGCCGGCCGGCCAGCCAGACCCCACCCTGGCCGCCCTCGGCGCCCTGGCGGCCTGCCCTCCAGAGGCCGACAGCAGCGATCCGGCCTCAACCCATCCGATGGCCTGGCTGCTGCTGCAGAGCGCCCAACTGGCCCAGCGGCGCGGCCAGATCGAGGCGGCCCTCTGCCTCTGCCGGGCCGTTGCTGCCCTCGATCCCCACGCCGCCTCCCCCCAGCTGCGCCTGCAGACCCTCCAGCTGGCAGAAACGCTGGCCTACGTGAGCGGCGATCTCACCGAGGCCCAGACCCTGCGCCAGCGCATCAGTCCATTGCTGGAGAGCGACGCAGAACGCTACGCCGATCCATTTCGACCCTGGCTGCTGGAACTGGGCTCCGACCCGGCTGCTCTGGCGCGCTGGCAGGTGATTCGGAATTTGCCCAGCCTCGCCGATCGCCTCCTGGCCCTGACCGACGACCTGAAGCACCATCCCAATGCCACGGTGCTGGCCTTCGCGCTGCTGCACAACCTGCGCCAGGCGGGAACCGCCGGCAACGGAGCCTTCACGCCGGAGCCAGACGCCACCATCCCCCGCCATCTCTGGCTGCTGCAGCGCCATCCGGGCAGCAGCCCAGAGCAACGGGAACGCGCTCGCCACTGGCGGGAGCTGCATCCGGGGTGGACCTGCGAGTGGCTGGATCCAGGCCGCGAGGCCATCGGCAGCCGTGAGGATCTGCCCCGGCTGGTGCAGCTGGCCTGCCAGGCCGTGAACAGCCCCGAGGTGCGTGCCGATCTGCTGCGGCTGGCCCTGCTGTGGCAACACGGCGGCCTCTCGGCCGACTGGGACACCCGGCCGCAGCGCAGCCTCGAGCGCCTGGTGGAACCTGGAACCTCCCTGCTGCTGGTCACCGACAGCCTCAGCTGCCTCGGCCTCGATGCGATCGCCGCCGTGCCCCGCCATCCGTTCGTGCAGGCCGCCCTGGAGCGGGCCTGCCGCAATGTGCTTCAGGGGGAGGGCTTCAGCCGCTGGGAACTGAGCGGCGCCTGCCACCTGAGCGGCTGCTTTGCGCACTGGGTGGTGGAGGGCCTCAGCCCATCAGCCAACGGCGACTCTGACTTGACTAGCGAATCCTGCGCCTTGCCTGCAGGGTTGCGCCTGCTCTCCTGGGGCGAACTGCAGGGATGGCTCTCCCTGGGAATCCCCCTGCCCCGCCCGCAGGACGCTCCCGATGAACCGAAGTGGAGCGAGGTGATCGACGGACGCCGCCGCCTGCGGGCACTACGGGAACTGCGGGCACTGAAGCAAAAGCAAGCTGCCTGAGGACTCCATGGGACCCCACCGATCCCCATTAAGATCAGGTCCTGAGGCGATGCCCCCTTTGCCCACCACCCAGCGGCCTGAGCTGATGCCCAGCGAGGCGGTGCTGGCCCTGCACGATCTGCAGCACACCTACGGCAGCTTCTCCGAATTCCAGGAACATCTGGCCGAGCTGCTCCAGCAAGGCAAGCAGCTGAAGGAATGCCTTGAGATGGTGCGCCTGCTGGGCATCCTTGAGCCCTTGAGCGGAGAGCACATCCTGCCGGAATCGATCCGCCTGCAGGGGCCGAACTACCGCGAATCCCTGATCGCCAATGGGCTGCTGAGCCGCAATCGGGCCGCCCTGCAGGTGCTGGAGCAGCTCTACGGCAGCCTCGAGACTCTCGCCCAGCAGGATATCTACCTTGTTGAGGCCCTCACGGGCTTTGCCCTGTGGCTGCGGCGGCAGCTGGGGGAGGAGCGGCTGGTGTGCAGCGAATTTCTCGAGGATGCAGAGGTGGCGCGCGGCGACATCCCCCATCAGGACCTCTGCGCCCTCAGCTTCGCGGATGCCAGCTTCGATCTGGTGCTGTGCAATGAGCTGTTCGAGCATGTACGCGATCTCGACCAGGCCTTCCTCGAGATCGCCCGGGTGCTACGGCCCGGCGGCCGACTGGTTGCCACCTGCCCGATGGCCTTCGGGCAATGGGAATCGATCCTCAAGGCCCGGCACAATACCCGCAGTGGCCGCACCGAACTGCTGGAGAAGGCTGAATTCCATGGGGATCCGATCCGGCCGAAGGAGGGTTCGCTGGTGTACAGGATCCCGGGCTGGGAACTCACCGAACAACTGCAGCAAGCGGGTTTCCACAACGCAGTGATTCACCACCTGGCCAGCTGGAAACACGGCATCCTCGGCTCGGATCTGCCGGGCGTTCTGGTGATCAACGCCCAGCGCTAGAGATGCCCAGAGACCCGCTGGCCTGGCAACCGCTGCTGCGCCACTGGACACGCTGCCTGGGCGAAGGCGATGCCGCCGTGGCCGAACTTGGCGACCTGGCAGCGATCGAGGGGCTGGATCTGGCGGGGCTGCTGCCGGGAGGGCCTGGCTGGGCTGATGTGCAGCGTTGCCTGCGCCATGACCCGGAGGGCGCCTTCCGCTGCCTCTACTACGGCCTGGCGCTGCGGGGGCTGGAAGCCCTGCCAGCGCCGGAGCAACTGGTGCCGGCCGACAACAGCGAAACACCGCAAATCAGCGTGTTGATCCCAGTGCACAACCAGTGGCCGCTGACGCTCAACTGTCTGCGCAGCCTGGTGGTGGCGGCCAACACGGTGCGCTTTGAGATGATCCTGGCCGATGATGCCTCCAGCGATGCCACCACTCAGCTGGGGCGGCAGCTGCCCTGGCTGCGGATCTGGCGCTCGGAGCTGAACCAGGGCTTTCTCGACACCTGCAATGCCGCCGCTGAACTCGCCCGTGGCGAGGTAGTGCTGTTGCTCAATAACGACACCCTGGTGGGCGACCACTGCCTGGAACGTCTGCTGGCAAGCCTTGCGCGAAATCCAGAGGCCGGTGTGGTGGGCGCGGCGGTGTGGGGAGCAGACGGCCAGCCGCTGGAAGTGGGCGGCATCGTGTGGGCCGATGGGGAGGTGTGGAACCACGGCCGGGGCTTTCCGCCGGAGCACTGGTTCGCCCTGGCCTACGAACGCCAGACCGACTATGTGAGCGGCTGCGCCCTGGCGATCCGCCGCCATCTCTGGCAGGAGCTGCAGGGCTTCGACCCGCGCTACCGGCCGGCCTACTGCGAAGACACCGACCTCTGCCTGCGGGTGTGGCGAGCGGGCTACACGGTGCTGGTGCAGCCGCAGGCGCGGATTTTGCACCTGGAGGGGCTGAGCCATTCGCGCCGCACGGACACGGGCCTGAAGACCCACCAGACCACCCATCTCAAGAGGCTCAGAAGCCAGTGGCAGCCGTGGCTCGACAGCCGCCAACCCTGCCGCAGCACGCCCTGGTTCGTGGCCGCAGACCGAGGCCTCCAGACCAGACCACCGGCCCTCCTGCTCGAGCCGCAGAGCCATGAGTTGGCAGGCTGCAGGAGCATGGGCTATCAGCCCATGCTCCTGCAGGGAGATCGGCACTGGCAGGAGCAAGGCGTGTGCTGCCTGCCGGCCGGTTGGCCTGGCCTGGCCCCCTGGATCTCCGAGCAGCTGGGGGTTTCAGGTGATGAGCCGATCGCGGCGCTGCACCGGCACCTGCCGGATGGCAAAGCCCCGGTGGCGGCACTACCGGGCTGGGACCTTGCAGCCCTGCGGCTCCTGGCCAGCAGCAGCGGACTCGATCGCGATGGCTGGCTGGTGCGCTCCAACCGCCTGCTGCTGGAGCTGGACACCCTGGACGGGAACTCGGGGGTTCTGATCATGGATCTCTACCTCCCCGAGCAGGGGGAACTGCTGGCGACCCCGCAGCTCGTGATCAGCCTGGCTGGAAGCAACAACGGCGAAAGCCGCCAGGTGCTGCTGGAACGGGGTCTGAATCAGATCGCGCTGCCGTGGTCCGGGAATTCCAAAGCCTCCCCCACGATCCTGAAGCTACGGGGAGAGGCCCTGATCGAGCCGGCCGACAAGCTCGATCACCGCGAACTCCTCGTGGTGCTCACCCGGCTGGATTGGGGGAGGGCAGAATGTGAAGCAGCTGATTCCATTCCAGAGCGATAGGCAGGGCTGATTCAAAGTGTGTCACAGTCGCTCTGGCCTGAGCGGCCAGATTGGGGTTTGCTTGGTGGTATCGCTCCGTCCTTGTGCCCGACATCGCCTCTGCCGCAACCGATCTTGATCTGATCAGTTACCTGCAGGCGATACCGGATGCCCGCATGCGGCGAGGGGTGCGCATTCCGGCCTGGTACCTGCTGCTGGTGGCCGTGCTGGGCATCCTGAGCGGTAGTGAAAGCTTGCGAGATCTGGAGCGGTTCGCTCGGCGCCACCATTCGGTGCTCTGTAAGCAGTTGGGCCTTGAACTGCGGCGGCCCCCATCGGATTCTGCGTTCCGCTACTTCTTCCTGCAGGTGGATGTGGCGGCCCTGTGCGCGGCCATCCGTGACTGGACGATCGCCCAGATCCCAGGTGGTGCAGCGGATCTCGATCAGCTGGTGTGTGACGGCAAGACACTGCGAGGCTCGATCGAGCCCACTGCCGGTGGTGGTTCAGCATTCATTGCCCAGGTGACGCTCTACTCGGCCGCCTTGGGTGTGGCGATCTCGCAGGCCTGCTACGCCACTGGCGCGAACCACGAGCGGGCAGTGCTGAAACAGCTGCTGGGCGAGCTCGACCTGGATGGGGTGCTGATCCAGGCAGATGCGCTCCATACCCAGCGCCCGTTTTTCAACAGCTCCAGGAGCAGGGGGCCGACTTCCTGCTGACCGTGAAGGGCAACCAGAAGACTCTGCACCGTCAGATCCGCAGCCAGTTCCAGGGGAAACGCCACATCCCTTGTCTCGCAATGGATCACGAGAAGAGCCACGGGCGCGACATCACCTGGACTCTGCGTGCCAAACAGGCACCGGAGCACATCCGTGAGGCCTGGAGCGGCACCAGCTGGATCGTGGAGGTGACCGCCGTTGGCACTCGCGACGGCAAGATCTTCCGGCAGACCCATTTCTTCCTCACCAGCTTGCGCACCACCCCAGAAGCCCTGCTGCAACTGGTGCGGGATCGCTGGAGCATTGAGAGCTGGCACTGGATCCGTGACACCCAGCTGCACGAGGACGCCCATCGCTACCGGGGCAACGGCGCCGGAGCGATGGCGACGCTGCGCACGGCAGCCCTCAACCTGCTCCGACTGGCTGGATTTCAGTCGATCCGAGCCGGCATGCAGGCCGTAACTCACGACATCACGGCGCTACTGGCGATGGCGACGAGAAAGCCAGAACCAAGCCTGAGTTAAGACTTTGAATCAGCCCTGGAGCGATAGGGGATATGCTCAAAACCAAGCCTGCAGCTCAGGCATTGCAGCAAGATTCAGCCCATGGAGGTGGCTTGGGTGATCGATCGATCCACACTCCAACGCCAGTTGTTGGATCGCCCTGATCAACCGACCCTGTGGGTGGAGTGGGCCAAGCTGGCCCAAGGGAGCAGCACTCCTCCAGCCAGATCTTCTGCAAAGCGACCCCCGGCAGCCCATCCACAGACGCCGCATCCACCGACAGGACGCGCGGCAGCACCGCCAAAGCCAGCGTCACCTGTGCGGCGCGCCCAGCCAGCCAAGCCTCCGGCCCAGCCTGCCCAACCACGGAAGGCCGCTGTGGAGCAGCACGCCATCCATCCCTCGGAGCCGCGCCCGCTGAAACGGCGCTTCCACCCCGAAGGAAGCGAAGCCTCACGAGCTCTGGTGGATCTCCAGTGTGAAGAACTGGGCCAGCTGGTGGAGAGCGGTGACTATGAGCAGGTGCTGCGGCGGCTCGGGCACGACAGCCTGGCAACCCTGGCCGGGAAGCTGGAACCGCAGCATTTGTATGCCCTTGGCCACGCCGCCCACCAGCGCCAGCGGCACGATCTGGCCCAGCCGCTGCTGGAGGCGGCAGTGGCAGCTGGCGAAAAGGCTGGTGATCTGTTGCCCTGGGCCCAGTTGTTTGCATCGCTTACCCTGCGGGCCCTGGGCGAGCTGGCGGAGGCCAGGCCAAAGCTCGAGGCGATCACGGCGGAAGGCGACCAGACCGAGAGCAGCCCGGCCCTCAGCGCCACTGCCTTCCATGCCGGTGTGGCCCTGGCCTGGCTGCACCTCGGCGAGGGGGAGCGATCCGCGGCGATGGACTGCCTGCAGGTGCTGCGCCGATCGCCCCTGTGCGGGGAGAACGCCAGCGAAGTGGACCTGCTGGGCCGGGTGCTCTCCACCCTGGAGTGGCTGGAGAGCAACCCGCGCGAGCAACTGAATCACGCAATCGACCGGGCCCAGGATTGCGCCTTTGTGGCAGCGATTGATGCCATCCGGATCAGCCCCTGCGGCACGCTCCTGCAGATCGAGGGATGGGTGGTGGATCCGGGGGTGCAGCTGCGGGAGCTGTGTCTGGTGCGCGGCGATCGGGTCTGGCGGCTGAATCTGGAAGAAGCCAGTTATTCCAGCCGACCGGATCTGAACGACGTGGTGCAACGCTGCCATGCCACCAGCGAACTCCACCCAGGGCTGCGCCTGCAGCTGGTGGCCATGCCTGAAGAACGGGTTCCGTTGGAACCTGGCGAAGCGGCAGACCTGTTTGTGGTGCTGAACAATGGCGTTCAGTTCTGTCTGCGGCGAAGCCTGCAGGGCACGCCGCTACGCACCGACCAGCTCAAGCAGGTGGTGGACGCTGCGATTGCTCACCCCACACGCCTGCAGGCTCCGATGCTGCTGCAGCGAGTGCGGGATGCGTGGAGCCAACAGTTGCTGGCAAAGATGGAGCAGCCAGCCGAGCACCAGTGCCACAGCCGAGCTGAGCAAGCCACGCCCGAATTAAGCGTGGTGGTGCCTCTGTACGGGCGAGTGGATTTCATGGAATATCAACTCAACTGGTTCAACGCCTGGCGGCGGCGGCACGGCGATCAGGTTCCAGCGATCCAGTTGATCTATGTGCTGGATGATCCGCGGCTCAAGCAGGAATTCAATGCCTTGGTGAAGCGTTGCCACACGCTTTACAGCGTGCCGTTTGAAACGGTGATCAATCCAGACAATATGGGGTTTGCCGGAGCCAACAACCGAGGCGCGCAACTGGCCAAAGCACCCTTGTTGCTCCTGCTGAATTCGGATGTACTGCCCGCCCATGATTCCAGTCTGGAGCTGATGCTGCGGGCCATGCAGCAGCATGGAGACGCCCTCGGCGCCCTCGGGGCACGCCTGCTGTTCGACAACGGAGCGATCCAGCACTGCGGCATGGAATTCGTGACCGAGCCCGACCTGGAAGGCGACCTGAGCTGGGTGTGGCTGAATGAGCATCCGCTCAAGGGGGTGAACAGTGGCTACGGCCACCGGCAGCAGCTGGAGCTGCAGGAGGTGGAGGCGGCCACGGCCGCCTGCCTGATGCTGCGAACAGACCTCTACCGGCAACTGCAGGGCCTGAGCAGCCAGTATGTGGTGGGCGACTTTGAAGATTCTGATCTTTGCCTCCAGATCCGCAGCCTCGGTCTGCCGATCGCAGTGGATCTAGCCGCAGTGTTCCATCATCTCGAGCGCCAGAGCGTGGGTCTGGGGGAGGAGAACAACAGCCTCAAGGCCAAGATTGTGACCGCCAATGCGATCACCCATCACCAGCGCTGGTGCAGTGCGATCGAACGCATGAAGCGCAGCCAGATCACCACGCCATGAACGTTCTGTACCTGATCCACGGCCATGAAAACTTCTCGGTGGGAGGAGCTGAGAATGCAGCCTTCTCCCTGTTTCGTGAACTGCAGCAGCACCGCGGCATCGAGGCCTGGATCCTGGCCGCCGTTCACACCAGCAAAGGGGTGCTGGCGCATGGTGAGCTGCGTAGCGTGGAAGGCACGGATCGTGAATATCTGATCGGCAGCAGCTGCGAGTGGTTTCGCTTCACCAATCCCCACATCTCCAGCATGCGGCGAAGCCTGCAGCGGCTGCTGAGGCACATTGAGCCTGATGTAATTCACCTGCAGCACTACGTGCACTTCGGGATCGACATCATCCCTCTGCTGCAAAGCCTCTGCCCTGAGGCAAAGATTGTGGTGACCCTGCATGATTATCTGGCGCTTTGCCGCCACAACGGCCAGATGGTGACCACCCATCAGCTGAAGCTCTGCGAAAAAGCCACCCCACTGGCCTGCTCCATGTGCTATCCGGAGAACAGCACCGGCGACCTGTTCCTACGACATCACTACATCAAGACGATTCTGGAAAGTTGTGATGCCCTGATCAGCCCGAGCGAATTTCTGATCCAGCGCTACCGCAACTGCGGCATCGACCACCCCAGCTTCCTGATGATCGAGAATGGATTGCCAAACCATTTTGATCTGAGTCAACGGGATCAGATCGCCAACACGAGCTCAGAGAAGCTGAATCGGTTTGGTTATTTTGGCCAGCTGAATCTCTACAAAGGCCCCCTGCTGCTGCTGAAAGCCGCATATCTGTTGCAGGAGCAAGGGTTGACCAACTTCACTGTGAACATCTATGGCGCCAATCTCGAACAACAACCCGAGGATTTTCAGCAGGAATTCCAGTTGTTTCATGAGAAAGTGCGCGACCGGGTGCTGCTTCGGGGCAGCTACCGCCAATCCGAACTGGAAACACTCATGCAGGAGAACGACTGGGTTGTGGTTCCCTCGATCTGGTGGGAGAATTCGCCTGTGGTGATCCAAGAAGCTTTGTACTACGGCAGGCCAGTGATTGGCAGCGATATCGGTGGCACCGCCGAGAAGATCGACGGGTACGGTGGGCTGAAGTTTACGGCACGCAGCGAGAGTGCCTTGGCTGGGGTGATGCAGAAGGCAATTGGCAATGCGGCGCTACATCAAGCACTGATCCAGCAGATTCCCAATCCCACAACAGCAGTGGACTGTGCTACTGCGCACGTTGCGCTTTATCGGGATATTGTTTTTGCAAGGACAATACAGCGCGAGGCGTTGGCATGAATCGGTCACTCATAGTTCACATCGGAACTGGAAAGACTGGATCTACCGCTATACAACGATCTCTACGTACTTCACTAGAATCCTTAAGCATTAATGGGATTCACTATTGGGGTTTAAACCTTGAAAGATGCAGTCCAGACTTATTGCTATATGATTGGCAGTCAGAGTCTGGGACCTGCGTATTGCAAAGGCTTGGAGATATCGAAGCAAGTGAGCAGGTTAAACAAGTATTGGACTCAGCTCTTCTTCTCCTGCCTAATAACCACTCTGCAGTCTGGAGCAATGAATCGATATACGAACGACCTGCGGTATATATTCCAGCAATACAAAGATCATGCCAAGAAGCCGGAGTTGACGCAACCATTGTTTGCTATGTTCGCGAACATAAATCATATATAAAATCGGCCTATAGACAGTGGGGAATCAAGCACAAGACTTATCCAGGCACCGTAAAACCGTTTAGCGAATTTGCGAAAGACGATATGATTTCATCAATATCCACCCACTTAAGGCAATGGACAAATTGCAACGATTACACTCTTGAACTTTATAACTATGACGAGAAGAATGACACATGCCAGCATTTTCTCTCTCTATTGGGTATAAATACGAGAGAAAAATTGACCGCAAACCAAAAAGAAGCGCCGGAAATACTCTTCCTCAGGGCTGCAATAAATAGCACTCAAAAAATGCCTGCTAGACCCAGCCTATTCAATAGTTTTTGGTCTGATATAATAATAAAAAGCCCCATTGAAGGTCTGAATCGATACATCAATGACCCGCTAGAGATTGGCATCAGCCCTGACGACTTTGTCAAGGGCACCACGAAAAATACCGATTTACCTTGGAAGCAGCGATTGAGACTCATGTACTGGCCGGCGTCGGCATTGGCCAATGGTCGCGACAAGGCCGATTTTTCGTGGTGCCCTCAAGATAGAGGAAGCATTGCTTCAAGAAACTGTTGAAATAAACACTATTCTTGCACAGCATAATCAACCTCCGCTGAATTTAGATCTTCAAATGAACGAATCACTGAACTGCTATAATCAAAAGCAGCTCAACAAATTACTAATAGCGATGATCTACTCGCTCCAGATGCAACTCAATGAACTTAAGAGTTCGAAAACCTAGGTCAGAAAGATGAAATGTATTCTTCATATTGGAACCGAGAAAACAGCAACAACATCTTTCCAGAAGCTCATGGCAGCTTCTCGCGACAAGTTATTTAATGAATATGGAATTTGGTATCCCCAATGCCTAGGATCACATTGGCATCGTGATCTGGCGGTATGGGCAATGGATCCAAGCAAGCCAGACGATCATTTCATGAAGCTTAATATCAAAACAAGCCTAGAGCACGATCTTTTCAAAAAGTCTCTCACAGAGCGCTTGCAACGAGAGTATACAGAATTCAAAAGCGCTCATACATGCATTATCTCCTCAGAGCACTTGCATTCACGACTTAAGACACAATATTCTATTCATCAGCTAAACGAGATTCTAACGGCTTTATATGACGAAGTGTATGTGTTCGTCCACCTGAGACCACAAGTAGAGCTAGCTGTCTCTTTGGCTTCAACAGCAGCAAAAAGCCCAAGTCTAATTGTAGACAAGAAATTCTTCGAGGAGGCGGCACTAGACAGATCTTATTACGACTATAGTCATATTCTTGATATGTGGAGTAATTCATTTGGCCGCGAACGAATTTATCCCTTTTCGTTCAAAAAGAATTTAAACATGGCTCAATTAATCGGTGGGTTCATAGGCGTTGACCTATCTGCTCTTGGGCCACTACCGAAAGAGAACTCTTCGTTGACTGTAGAGGCTATTTGCCTATTAAATCTTCTCAAGCAATACTCAGGTGATTCATCTAAATTCAATCAGATTATCAATGCTTCGCAAGCAGGCGAGAAACTGTGCGTCTCGCGTGCACTAGCATCAGCAATTCAGGATTCTTATCGGGACAGCAATCTAAAGGTAATAGATTCCTTTAAAGGCATGACTAATGATGACTTATTTGTCGACATCAGCATGTATCCTAAAAACGGAAACGAAGAGCGTTTGCTTCCCGAGTGCAACTTTTCGCCGGCTGTTTATGCTGTGATGCAGGAAGCCGTCAGGATAATTGAAGCAAATAACTTCTTAAAACGGAAGCTTGCCCAATAAAGAGTTGGCAGTTAAAATTAAAAGGCTATGATGGCCTCTTCGAAACTATATTTGTCGGATTTCCATGAGTTAGCTTTTGATTTCGATTCGCTAGATCTTGAGCAACTTGCTAATCAACTCAGGGGGTATACCAGCGCTTTGGAAGTCATGCACGAATGCCAGAATTTTGCGCTTCGCAATCATCAAAGTGTTTGCCCAGTAAAGTTTATATCAGTGGCGTCCCAGCAAGTGGTGTAACTCGGGGGGATCAGCCCCGGCGTAGACGGGGCTGACGGCTCGCCTCCCTCACGTCTGTGCTGTGGCAATGGGTGGGCCGGTCTGTGACCCTGTTCGGAGCACTACCACCAAACCGAACACAGACCATGACCCTTACCCATAGTGGCGCCTCCGAGCTGGCTCAGCTCATGGAGGGCACCACCGCTGGCGCCCTGATCCCTGAGATCGTGCGTCGGGGTTTCCAGGATCTGCTGGAGGCCGAAGTCTCCGCGGCCATTGGTGCCACGCGCCATGAGCGCTGCCCTGATGAGCGCACCACCCACCGCAACGGCTACCGCCAGCGGCTGCTCACCACCCAGGTGGGCGATCTCAGCCTGGCCATCCCCAAACTGCGCCAGGGCAGCTTCTTCCCCGACTGGCTCGAGCCGCGTCGCAGGGTCGACAAAGCTCTTTACGCCGTGGTGATGGAGGCCTACACCGGCGGCATCTCCACACGGAAGGTCGACTCCCTGGTGGAGGCGCTGGGCGGGGCCAGCGGCATCTCCAAATCGGAGGTGAGCCGCATCTGTGCTGGCCTCGACGAGCAGGTGAAAGCCTTTCTGAGCCGGCCGTTGGACCATGCCCGCTTCCCGTACGTCTACCTCGACGCCACCTATCTCCACGGCCGCCTGGGCCGCAACCTGCAGGTGGTGTCGCGGGCCGTGGTGGTGGCGATTGGCATCAATGCCCTCGGCTACCGCGAGGTGCTCGGGATCGCCGTAGGCGATAGCGAGGCTGAGGGCTTTTGGCGGCAGTTTCTGGGGAGCCTCAAGGAGCGTGGCCTCACTGGCACCCGCCTGGTGATCTCGGACGCCCACCTGGGGCTGACAGCAGCGATCAAGCGAATGTTCCAGGGCTGCTCCTGGCAGCGCTGCCGGGTGCACTTCCTGCGCAACCTGCTCAGCCACGTTCCCAAGGCTGGCCAAGACATGGTGGCGGCGGCCATGAAAGCGGTGTTCGTGATTCAGGCACCGGATCAGGTGCGTGCCCACTGGCAGCGGGTCACCGCGATGCTGCGCAAGCAGTTCCCCACCGCTGTGCCGGTGATGGAGGCCGCCCGTGACGATGTGCTGGCGTTCCTCCACTTCCCGCAGGAGCACTGGCGCAAGGTCTGGAGCACCAACCCGCTCGAGCGCCTGAACAAGGAGATCAAGCGACGCACCAACGTCGTAGGGATCTTCCCCAACGACGCGTCGATCGTGCGGCTGGTGGGCGCTCAGCTGCTGGAGCAGCAGGAGGAATGGCAGCTGGAGCGCCGCCGCTTCTTCTCGGAGGCCACCATGGCCAAGATCCCGGAGCCAGAAGAGGCCCTGGAGCTCGCCGATGGGGAAGGCGCTGATGAGGAAGCTGGAACACTCAGCTGAACATCGCCACCAATACTTCCGTCAACACAGAACAGAGCGATTGCTGAGTTGCACATTCAGCGATCAGGATTCATAGTGGATGAATGGAGCTGAGAAATCAGCTTCCAGGCAGTCATCCTCTGACTGCTCCTGTTCACCCTCCGGAAAGGGTCACAGGACCACCTGAGTTACACCACTCAGAGGGGCGCTACCCGGCCTGCAGCAGCTGATTGAGCTGGAGGTCGCTGCCGTGCTCGGCGCCGATCGCCATGAACGCACTGAGGAGCATGTTGGCTACCGCAACGGCTACCGGCCCCGGATGCTCACCACCCAGGTGGGTGACATTGATCTGCAGATCCCCAAGCTGCTTAGCGGCAGCTTCCTGCCCTCGATCCTCGATCCTCGAGCCCCGCCGGCGTGTGGATCAGGCCCTCTACGCCGTGGTGATGGAGGCCTATGTGGCCGGTGTGTCCACCCGCAAGGTCGATGCCCTGGTTGCCGACCTGGGCAGCCAGAGCGGGATCTCCAAATCCCAGGTCAGCCGCATCTGCGCTGACATCGACGTGCAGGTGCAGGCGTTTCTCAGCCGGCCTCTGGATGTCAGCGGCTACGCCTACCTGTATCTGGATGCCACCTACCTGCACGGCCGCCTGGGCCGGGCGATGCAGGTCTGCTCCAGAGCCGTCGTCGTCGCCATGGGCGTGAACGCCGATGGCCGCAGAGAACTGCTTGGTCTCGAGGTCGGCGACAGCGAGAGCGAGGCCTTCTGGAGCCAATTCATTGGCTCGTTGAAAGAGCGAGGACTCACTGGGGTCAAGCTCGTGATCAGCGATGCCCACAAGGGCCTCACCAACGCGATCCGGCGGATGCTGCAGGGCAGCTGCTGGCAACGCTGCCGGGTCCATTTCGCCCGCAACCTGCTCCAAAGCGTGTCCAGAGCGCATCAGGGCATGGTCACGGCGGCGCTGCGCTCGGTGTTCGCCCAAGAGAAGGCCGCCGACATTGAGGCCCGCTGGGATGACCTGGCCAGCTCCCTGGCCGAGCGCTTCCCCAAGGCGGCAGACCTGATGCTGAAAGCCCGAGAAGACGTGCTTGCCTTCCGGCACTTCCCTGATCAGCACTGGAGAAAGGTCTGGAGCACCAACCTGCTCGAGCGCGTCAACGAGGAGATCAAGCGCCGCACCCGCGTCGTGGGCATCTTCCCGAACGATGCGGCGATCACCCGCTTGGTGGGTGCCGTGCTGCTGGAGCAGGACGAGCATTGGCAGCTTGAGGGCCGGCGCATGTTCTCGGCCGAGAGCATGGCCGCAATCCCCTCGCTGGAGGAGCTGCCGACGCAGCCCTCGCTCCAGGAAGCAACCGCCTGAACGCACGGCCAACACCAGGCCCCAGGTGAGCGGCGCCGCAGCGCCCCCCGCAGGGCGCAGTGGCGTTGCTCACCGCCCGGGGGCCGGCGCCAACTGGAGCAGCAGAGATTCAGACGTAGCCAACAACCGAGAACCTATCCAGGCGAACGACTTGACAAGTCAATCGTCCGGATTCATCGTGAATAAGCGAGGTACACATTGCCTCGCGAATGACAGCCTGTCATTCACCCCTGTTCACTCTCAAATCAGGGCAATCGGGCCTCGGGATTTACGCCTCTGGAAGGGACGTGGCCGAGCTGATCGCCTTGATCGCGCCCTTCTATCCCAAAGCGAGTAAGATAGGTGGCCGGCCTCCCTATCCGTTGGCCACCATGTTGCGGATCCACCTTTTGCAGCAGTGGTATTCGCTCAGCGATCCGGCCATGGAAGACGCCCTGATCGATGTGCCCATGATGCGCCGCTTTGCCGGCATCGAGCTGATCAGTGATCGGATCCCGGATGAGACCACGATCCTGACCTTCCGCCACTTGCTGGAGAAGTACGAGCTGGGCGAACGGATCTTTGAGACCGTCAAAGGCCACCTCAGCCCGCGTCCCCAGGGAATTACACCAATCCCGGGGACGCGGGCCCATGATGGCCACCACCTACAACATCGGCAAGCTCCACAGAGCAGCGCTGGCAGCAAGCTGAGGGAGAGAACACCACTCAGAGCCGCTCAGTCCCGGGGCTGAGAGCAGCGCTCAGAACTCCCCCAAAGGAGCCAGGGGAGGGTCTGCTACAGCTGCGGAAATGTGCGACAAACCCTTAGGTCAGCAGCAGCCGGAACGTCGAGTCCGATGGCGACTTGCCGAAATCGCTACCCAGGAGCTCGTTGAGTGTCTGGCGGTGGCATTTGGCGAAACGCTCCAGCCCCACCAGCGAACCCTGGCCGCTCAGATCGAGAGGACCGCCGCCAGCAACATCCACCACTGCGGGAAGCGAATGCCTCAGCGCATCCGGTAGTCCGACAGCGCCTTGAGAAAACTGATCAGATCGCTTGCAGCAGCGGGCGTGGTGGCGGGCTGGGAGGCTAAGGGGCAGATGCGGTTCCCGCGCACAACACCGCAGGCGTGATGCCCAGGCCAGGGGTACTGGGACAGCATTCTAAGAGTTTGCTGAAAAACCAACCCACGAGCCCGTTTTCCACAGGCATCAGTGGATTTCTGGCTCAAAAAGTCGGATCGGTGGCTATCAGATCCGCAAACAGACCGATTTCGGCATCGTTGGCCTGACTG
>NZ_JAYGID010000119.1:0-99680 GCF_034931685.1 Synechococcus sp. CCY9202 | reverse complement strand
CAAGGGCCCGCAACTGCTGAGCTTCGTCCTCGCTGAGGACCAGCGGAGGCATCGGACGACCAAGCGCCACAGGGCACCTCGGGTGACACCCCTGATTTTAGCTGTTATTTCCAGGACGGGACACTAGCTGCCATCTGATCCTCGGGTCTGTGCGAAGGCTCCATCGCCCTTGACCCACCACACCATTGAGGCGTCGTCGCTGTAGCGGGCACCCGACCCGGAGACGATGTTGGGCAGGGTCTGCTGGCTCCCCCCAGGCAAGATCAGGCGGACAAAGGCAAGGCTGTCGTCGTTGAGGCTGTAATAGCTGGCTCTCACCTCTCCGCCGCCGCGGCAGCGATAGTGGGCTTGTTCACGCAGCTCCACACGCAGGGGTGCCGCCTCGGTCAGGGGAATCCGCCCTTTCAGAGACGCGGCCATGGCCGAGCCCGGCAACAGCGGCATACAAACCCAGGGCAAGGCTTGACCCGACCAGTCTCGGAAGCGTGAGAGTCGTCATGGAGACGGATCAGAATGGAGAGAAATCAGCATGGCGACAGATCAGGCCGTGCGGTTCTGGTTGCCAGGCTGTTTCATGCAGGACCGCCGGACAGCATGCCGCTGGAGACCATGCACCAGGCAGCTATACCGCTGAAAGTCGTGCACCTGGATTGTGGGCTGAGGATTGTGAGCTGACAACGCGGGCTCGTGCTCAGGGTTGCGCCGTCAGTTGCACCTGATCGATACGCTGTCCCTTGCTGTCCCAGGCCCGCAGCTCAAGTTGGGTGGGAGTGAAATCGAGTTCAGCGAAGCTGTAGACACTGGCGGCCCGGGCGCTGCGGGCGTTGGCCTTGACCGGTCGCAGCCAGGCCCCAGCACCGCCCACCGTGAGGTAAGTGATGCCATCAATCGGCTTTGTGCGCTCGTAGTTGTGCTCGTGGCCGTTGATGTACAGCTGCACGCCGTGTCGTTTGAACAGTGGTGTGAGTCGATGGATCAGGTGCGGCTGGTCGCCGTAATGACCCGATGAGTAAATCGGATGGTGGCCTACCACCACCTTCCAGGGGGCCTTGGAAGCGCTCAGGGCACTCTGAAGCCACGGTAACTGTCGGTTCCAGTCGGCGTTGCCATTGGTGTCGAGCAGAAAGAACTCCACCGGCCCTCGTCGCAGGCTGTACCACCGTCCTGCCATGCCGAAGGGTTTGTAGTGGAGCTGCGGAGTGCCGTTCGCGGTGCGGATGTCGTGATTGCCCAGCACCGCATGAAAGGGCACCCCCGCCTGAAGCAGGGCCCGGTAGGGACGCTCAAAGGTGGACTGCACCAGCTTGATGTTGCCGTCTGGGTAGATGTTGTCTCCGCCCATCAGCACCAGATTGACTGGCTCTCGGCGATGCAATGCGGCCATGCGATCGGCCACGGCCTGTTGATTGGCGTTGCCGCTGCCGCTGTCAGCGATCGCCAGAACCCGCAATCTGGTGGGCGGGCCCTGACTTGCAGACCGGCCAGACCGGGGAATGAACCAGGGCGCTGCTGCGATGGCGATGCCCAGAGAGGGCAACATTCTGAGCAACTGACGGCGGCGCAGCCGAGGCAACTGGCCTTGCAGACTCCGGGGGAACGGGGCCATGGGGCGGATATCGCAGCCGACACCCTAGGGGTGTTTGCCCTGAATGCTTTGCAGTGCGGCCAGCACCTCCTGGCTGTGCAGGGTGGGGCGAACCGCCACCCAGCGCTGCCGCAGGATGCCGGCCGGATCGATCAGAAAGGTATGCCGTTGTGAGAATGGGGGGATCCAGGAGCCGTAGCGTTGGCTCACGGTGCCACCCGGATCAGAGAGCAGAGGGAAGGCCAGCCCTTCGCTGTCGCAGAAGGACGCGTGGGCCTCGGGATCATCGGCGCTGATGCCGACCACGTTGGCGTCCAGCGCAGCAAAGGCGGCCAGGTCACGCTGGAAGCCACGAGCTTCGAGCGTGCAACCGCCGGTGAAATCCTTGGGATAGAAATAGAGCACCAACCAGCGGCCGGCGAAGTCGGTGAGACTGCGGTGGATGATGGCTCCAGCCACGACGCCCTCAAGATCAAAGGCCGGAGCCTCTGTATCGAGCGAAGGAAGTGTGCCTCCCATTGCAAAAGCCTGCCTGGGATGTCCAAGCAGGCCAAGAGCCGCCATGGCCAGGCCTTGAAGAAGGGGTCGGCGATGCATGGCAGGATTCAGAACTTGATGGCGGCGTCAGCCTCAGCTGCCCCAGCAGAGCGGCCGGTGCTGATGCCCTTCAGATTTTGGCCAGGTTGACCCCCAGTTCGCGGGCATAGGCACCCAGGCCTTTCTTCTGAATGGTCTTGAGGGCACGGGTGGAGACCCGCAGCTTCACGAAGCGTTTGCCCTCGGCCCACCACAGGCGTCGCTCCTGGAGGTTCACCTGCTGAAGTTTCTTGGTGCGCACGTGGGAGTGGCTGACGGCCATCCCGTTGTTGGCGCGCTTGCCGGTGAGCTGACAAACCCGGGACATGACGTTCTACCGAAACAACACAACGCTCGGGCATCAACGCCCAAGCGAAGATCTTACCAAAGGGGCCCCAGGCATGGTTGGGGCCCCGGTTCAAGCTGGCCCGGAGGGCCGGATTCAGCTTCAGAGGCCCCGTTCCATCAGCCGGCCCATCAGATCACCGCTGCGCTGCTGGAAGCCCGCCAGCTGATTCGGCTCCAGACCTCCCACAGCCAATCGGGCCAGCTCATAGATATGGCGGCTCAGGTCGCTGGAGAGTTGCTGACTGGGGGAGCTGGCCGCAGCGGCGGGCGAGGTGAGAACCGCGCCAGCGGAGAGCTTCAGCAGGCCCTCCACAAGCCGGTGACGGCGGTTGATCACCAGCACGTGATGATCGGGCAATCCCGGCAGGCGCTGCTCCATCAGGGCGTCCATGTCGTTGATACGGCGCATCTGTTCCGGCAACAGGATCAGGGCGGCCGGGGCACTGTCGCCCTTGAGGGCCTGCACCTGGATGGTCACCCTGTCGTCGTTCAGGGCACTGCGGAACAGGTCTCGCAACTTCTCAGAGGCGTCTTTGCCATCGGCATCGGCCAGCTCGCTCTCCTGTTCCTTGAGGCTGTCGTCGAGTTCGGCATCGACCCGCTGGAATTTCAGCTCCTCGTGGCGGTGTTCCAGCCAGGGGATGAACTGGGTGTCGATGAAGGTGTCCGCCAGCAGCACCTCGGCGCCCTGGCTGCGCCACAGGGCCAGTGCCCCGGCCTGGCCGGCTTCATCGGTGCAGTAGAGGATGCGTTTGTCGTTGCCGGCAGTGAGGCGGCTGCGATAGCCGGAGAGCGTGGTGTAAGTCTTCCCATCGGTGGGGATGGGATCGAGGGCAGTTGCTTCGGCAGCGGCGTTGTCATCGGTATCGCTGGAGGGCGATTCAGCCGCAGGAGCCGTGGTGCCGAACAGCACCAGATCAGCCACCTGGTCGGCGAACTTCTCGTCTTCCATGGCACCGATCTTGATGAAGGGGGCAAGCGATTCCCAGATCTCGGCGTAGCGCTTCGGTTCGTCGCGATGCAGCTGCTTGAGCGTGTCGCCCACCTTCTTGGCCACGAAACCGCCGATCGAGCGCACCCGTCGGTCGGTCTGCAGGGCCGAGCGGCTCACGTTCAGGGGAATATCCGGCGAATCGATCACGCCGCGCAGGGGCAGCAGATAGCGCGGCACCACCTCCTTGATGGAGTCGCTCACAAACACCTGGTTGCAGTAGAGCCGGATCTCTCCCTTCTCCCAGTCGGCCCGGCCGCTGGAGCGGGGGAAGTAGAGAATTCCCTGGAGGTTGTAGGGGTAATCGGTGTTGAGATGCACCCAGAGCAGCGGGTCACCCTGGAAGGGGTAGAGATACCGATACAGCTCGATATAGTCGTCATCCTTCAGCTCGCGGGGGCTTTTGCGCCACGGCGCCTCCCGCTTGTTCACCGTTTCACCCTCGAGCTGCACCGCCACCGGCAGGAAGTCGCAGTAGGTGGTGATCAGGGTGCGGATGCGGGAGGGCTCGATGTATTCGAGTTCCTCCTCCATCAGGTGCAGGATCACATCGGTGCCCGGCTCGCTGCGCTCAGCGCTCTCGAGGCTGAAATTGGGCGAGCCATCGCAGCTCCAGCGCACGGCCTCGCTGCCGTCGCGGGCGCTGAGCGAGACCAGCTCCACCTGCCTGGCCACCATGAAACTGGAGTAGAAGCCGAGGCCGAAGTGGCCGATGATGGCGTCGTCTTCCTGCTTGTATTTCTCGAGAAAGTCTTCAGCGCTGGAGAAGGCCACCTGGTTGATGTAGCGCTTCACCTCATCGGCTGTCATGCCGATGCCGTTGTCGCTGATCGTGAGGGTCTTGGCGTCCCGATCGATGCGGATCTGGATCTCGCCTTCCGGACCTTCACTGCAATCGCCGCCCATGGCGGCCATGCGGCGCTTGCTGATGGCATCGACGCCGTTGCTCACCAGTTCCCGCAGAAACACCTCATGACCGCTGTAGACGGCCTTCTTGATGATCGGGAAGATGTTTTCTGTATGGATCTGAATCTGGCCTGTCTCTTCCAGCACCGGCATTGGTCAGGTTTGGATCACTGCTGCTGACCGTAGAGGCCTGGTGGTGAACTGCTCAAGCCATCAGAGGGAGGGGTCTCCGAACTTGTCGCTTGATGCCATCAGGACAACCTCACTGAAGCCACCACAACTCGAGAAGGTCGGTTCGGCCTCTCAACCGTCTTGTTCTTGTTGGGGGTCAGGTGCCTGGGAAGCGGGAGACACGCTGCCGTATGGATCCCCGCAGCCTCAGCCTGCTCGCTGGAGCTCGGGTTTCTCTTCCGGAAGGATGGCCCCCTCCACGGGGCATACCTGCAGACAGATGCCGCAGTCAATGCAGGTGTCGAAGTCGATCCAGAAAAAGCCCGTGCCCTTGCTGTTGGCCCCTTGGCCGGGATGAATGCAGGCCACCGGGCAGGCATCGACGCAGTCGGCCACGCCCTCGCACACATTGGTGACGATCGTGTGGGCCATGCAGGGTTGAACCGGTGGGCACTGATCCTAAGGATTGGCTTTGGGCCTCTGTGCTTCCGGCCACTCCGGGGCATTCAGTCCGGCAGCCAGATGGCTCCACGACAGCCGCGCTCGCGGGCGATGGTGTCGGCCTCGGCCTGGCTGGCACAGGATTTCGGGCCCAGTTCCGCCGCTTCTTCGGCCACGTGCAGTTGTTGGAGCCGCTGCAACGCCTTCGGCAGGCCAGCGCTGGTGCGACAGCTCACCAGCCAGCGTGGCTCGGCGTCACCGCCAGAGGCGGCGCTGCCCAGCAGGTCACGGATGGCATCGATCGCGAAGGCAAAACCCACCCCCGCCGCCTGGCCGGCATCGCTGCAGAAGCGCCCCACGAGCTTGTCGTAGCGCCCCCCGCTGGCGATGTCGCGGGGGGCGTCTGCAGCCTGGCAGACCAATTTGATCACCAGGCCGTCGTACAGGGCGAAGTGAGGCTGAAAGGTGGGATCGAGTTGCAGGGCCACTCCAAGTGATGCCGCCATCGGTGCAACGCTGGCCAGGGTCTGGGCGAGCTCGTTGAGCGGCTCGATCGGCCCGAGCCATTGCTCGAGCTGGTACAGCACCGCCGTGGGTTCTCCCCGTAGCCGCATCAGTTGCTGCAATTGGCTGCGCTGCCCTCCCAGCAGCGCTAGCTGGTCAAGGGCGAGGGGATCGAAGCTGGTGAGGGCCTGTCGCACCGCACCAGCCTGCTCGACAGGAATCGATGCCAGCAGGGCCGAGAGGATGCCGTGGTGCCCCACCAGCAACCGGGGCTGGTGGTGGGGCTGCAATCCCAGGGTGGCGGCTGCGGCGAGCAGCAGATGCAGCAGTTCCGTGTCTGCCGCGGCGGAGGGCTCCCCCAGCAGCTCCACGCCGCATTGCACCTGTTCGCTGATCCGCTGGTCGCCGCCATCGGCGATCACGCTGCGGAAGGTGTTGCCGCTGGCCCACAGCCGCAGGGGCCGTGGCCGGCCGGCCAGGCGCGTGCTGGCGGCCCGGGCGATCGAGGCTGTCAGTTCAGGACGCAGGGCCAGCGGATCGTCGGAGGCGAGCCGAACCATCTCGCTGGTGGCGATGGCGCCTCCGGCTTCGAGGGTGTCGATCCGCTCGATCGTGGGGGGGTCCACCTCCTGATACCCCCAGAGGCGGAACACACCAGCCAGCAGCTCCACCAGCCTGCGGTTCCTCTCCACCTCGCGCGGGTGGCGGTCCCGGGCGCCGGCGGCGGGTTGCAGAGCCATGGCGATCGGGCGAGGGAGAAGGCTGGGCGATCCTATGGACCGCACCGTCAGGGGCCATCCAGCTCAGGGGCTCCGAAGCTGGCGCCGCTCAGCGGACGGCAGGCGGCCAGGCCTGCCACCAGGCCACCATGCAGCTGGGGGCCGCAGGCGATCAGGCGACCACTGCTGAGATCGAAGGGACTGCCGTCGTAGCTGCTGATCAAGCCACCGGCCTGTTCCACCAGCACCACGCCGGCGGCCAGATCCCAGGGGGACAGGCCGCGCTCCCAGTAACCGTCCAGCCGTCCTGCCGCCACAAAGGCCAGATCCAGGGCGGCGGCACCAGCGCGCCGCACGCCGTGGCTGCGGTGGGTGAAGTAGGCGAACTCGGCGTAATTGTTATCAAGCCGGGTGGTGCGGTCGTAGGCGAAGCCGGTGGCCAGAAGAGCGTCACTGAGTCCCCCGCAGGGGCTCACCTGCAGTCGGTGACCATTGCACCAGGAGCCCAGGCCCGGTGCGGCCCAGTAGAGCTGATCAAGGCCCGGTGCGGCCAGAGCGCCGAGCAGCGGCTGGCCCTGCCAGGTGAGGCCCACGGAGGTGCCATAAAAAGGAAATCCATGGGCGTAGTTGGTGGTGCCGTCCAGAGGGTCCACACACCACTCGAGATCGCCGGAGCGTTGGCGGCGACCGCTCTCCTCAGCCAGCACTCCGATCTGGGGTGTTTCCGCCTCCAGAAAGGCCAGCACGGCGGCTTCGGCGGCCAGATCAGCCTCGGTGACCAGATCGCCGGCGCGACCCTTCTCGCGGACCTGCTCGAGCTGACCATCAAAGCGCCGCAACTGGGTGCCACCGGCCTCGGCGGCGCGGCGGGCGATGGCCACCAACCGCTCCAGCTCGCCGAGGGAGAGGCCCGAGGCCGCCAGGGCGTCACCGGACACCGACAGCGGCGGACTCACGAGACCATCGGTCCGAGCGTTCGACGGGGCGGTGGGCAGGGAGCTGGTGGAACCGCTCATTCGTCGTCGAGGGGCAGGCCGGGACGCACCTTGCCACGGCCGAAGAACCGACCGAACTGCAGGTCATAGACCTCGTCTTCGTCCTGGGTTTCGACTTCAAGCGGTCCGAGGGCCCTGGCCACGCAGAGCAGGCCGTAGCCCTTGGCGCGTAGCTCCCGCGACAGCCCCAGGGCCTCGCGCTGGTCGATCTCCCCGGACAGCACCCGCACCGCGCAGGCCGTGCAGCAGCCGTTACGGCAACTGAACGGCAGCGGTTCACCCTGCTGCTCGAAGCTACGCAGGATGTACTCCCCTTCCGGCACCTCCCTGCGGATCACCCGGTTGGCCTGACGCCAGTGGACCGTGATCGGATGGCTGCGGGTCATGAACAGGAACGCTGGAGGGGCGGGGTCGATGGGCGGGAAGCCGCCGGACCTGCTGCTACATTGCCACTTGGTTGCCCCATTTTGCCCCCGGAGAGGTGGCCGAGTGGTCGAAGGCGCAGCACTGGAAATGCTGTATAGGGGCAACTCTATCGAGGGTTCGAATCCCTCCCTCTCCGTTACCTCCGCCGGCTCTTGAAGCCGGCTTTTTTTATGGATGACCGGAGCGATGTCTGCACAGTGATCCTTGCCCCTGATCCTGGCGATCGTGGTCTGAGTTCATTCGGATTAGGCCTTGAATGCGCCTTACATTGCGAGCTTCAGGGCATGCCTGCCATCGTCGTCGTTGCGGCGCAGTTGGTTGCAGAGGCGGCATCTTGAGCGATTCCTCCCATTGTCCCTTGTGCGCTGGTTCCAGGCTGCCTGCCTCGATCGCCGCTGAACGATCCCGGATCCGACGCCGCCGCCAGCGCCGATAGGCCACCACGCTCCAGAGCATCTCCGCCACCATGAAGGGCCAGACACCCGCCAGAAGCCCGTAGATGCCGGAGGCCAGGCAACCAGCCGCAAACACCAGGATCCAGCCGGCCGCCCTCTCTTCCTGGATGTAGGCGATCAGCATGACCGCGACCGCGGCTACCCCGAAGATCGTGAGGGAATCCATGGGCAAGCGGGCGCAGGCTTGTCAATCGTGGAGGTTCAACTCACCCGGAATTCAATTGAATGTCAATTCTGGTGAAGCAAGTCTCGTCAGAAGAAGACCAAGGCAGCAGCAAGTTTCATCGTGAGCCGATTCACTGGTCGCTTGACTCAGCCGAAGCGGCCAGAAACATAGTCCTGCGTGGCCTGTTGCCCCGGGGCATTGAAAATCCGCTCAGTTTCACTGAACTCCACCAGATAGCCCACCTTGCCGGAGCCACCCTCCACGGCCTCGGCATTGAAGAAGGCGGTCATGTCCGCCACCCGCACGGCCTGCTGCATGTTGTGGGTGACGATCACAATCGTGTAGCTGCGCTTGAGCTCGTGCATCGTCTCTTCGATCTTCAGGGTGGAGATCGGATCGAGGGCCGAGCAGGGTTCATCCATCAGGATCACCTCCGGCTCGGTGGCGATGGCGCGGGCGATGCAGAGGCGCTGCTGCTGGCCGCCGGAGAGGGCGAGACCACTCTCCTGCAATTTGTCTTTGCATTCTTCCCACACGGCCGCCTTGCGCAGGGAACGCTCGACCAGTTCATCCATATCGCCGCGATAGCCATTGATCCGGGCACCGAAGGCGATGTTCTCGTAGATGGTCTTGGGAAAGGGATTGGGCTTCTGAAACACCATGCCGATCCTCCGGCGTACTTCGACCGGATCCACATGGGGTTCGTAGAGGTCGTGGTTGTCGAAGATTACCCGGCCCTTGAGATGGCAGCCCGGGATCAGATCGTTCATCCGGTTCAGAGCTCGCAGAACCGTGGACTTACCGCACCCGGATGGACCGATGAAGGCCGTGACCTGGCCGTGAGGGATGTCGATGTAGACATTACGGACTGCCTCAAACTTACCGTAGGAGATCGTCACGTTCTGCAGTGACATGCAAATGTCTTGTGCGAGAGCCTTTGGTTTTTGCAGCGTGGAAGTCATCGGAGCAGAGCGGGGGGAATCGGGCGGGGAGTAAATCGGTACTACAAACGAAGAAGAGAACTCATCTCTGGGCGATGCTGCTGAACCAGCGGGCCAGCAGATTGGCGATCAAGATCATCACCACTAGCACGAATGAGGCGGCCCAGGCCAGGGCGTTCTGCGCCTCGTAGGGCATGATCGCAAAATTGAAGATCAGCACCGACATCGTCGCGATCGGGCTCAGCAGACTCTCCGGCCAGAAGGGAGAGAACAGGGCTGTGAAGATCAGCGGAGCCGTTTCGCCTGCGGCCCGAGCGATCGCCAGCACCACGCCGGTGGCAATCGGCGTGAAGGCCGACGGCAGGGTGATGCGCACGATCGTGACGAAGCGGGAGGCGCCGACGCCATAGGCACCCCAGCGCAGTTCCTGCGGCACCAGCTTGAGACCTTCGTCGGTGGTCTTGATCACGGTGGGCAGCATCAGCACGGCCAGGGCCAGGCCACCGGCCAGGGCGCTGTAGCTGCGGTCGAACAGAATGCGTGAGGCGACGATGGCGCCGTAGACGAAGACGCCGCAGATGATCGAAGGAACCCCGGCCAGCACGTCGTTGCCGAACCGCACGAACCGGGCGAACCAGCCACCCATCGAGTATTCGCTCAGATAGATCCCCCCTCCGACGCCCACTGGGATTGCCACCAGAGCAGCGACCAAGGTGACGACCAGCGTGCCGAGCACCGCATTGCCGATGCCTCCCCCGTCCAGGCCCGGAGGCGGCGGCAGTTCGGTGAACAGGCTCAGGGTGAGAAGCCTGCCCCCCTGGACCAGCACATGGAAAATCACCAACACCAGCGGCAGGATGGCGATGGCGGCAAACAGTCCGGCAACGCCTGTCAGCAGCCGATTACTGCGGTTGCGTTTCAGGCCCGGATCGAAACTCAGCGGCCGTCGGTCAAACAGATCGTCCTGCGCAGGGCCGATGGTGCTGCTGCTCATGGGGGCAGAGGAGGAAGGCAAGGGGGGTGGGGGGAGCTGGGACGAAAACCACTGAATCAAGCCGAAGCAGGACGCTCAGTAGCGAAGGCTGAGGCGTCGTACCAGCAACTGCGCCAGGACGTTCACAGCGAAGGTGAGCACCATCAGCACCAGGGCCGCATACATCAGTGCCGAAACCTGAATGCCGGAGGCCTCACCAAACTGGTTGGCGAGCATGGCGGAGATTGTGTTGCCGGGAGCGAGCAGAGAGAAGCTGAAGTTGAGCGAATTGCCGATGATCATCGTCACGGCCATGGTTTCGCCCATGGCCCGGCCCAGCGATAACATCACCCCCCCGACGATGGCCGAGATCGCTGCTGGAAGAATGATGTTGAAGATCGCGCCCCAGCGGGTGCTGCCAATGCCGTAGGCGGCCTGACGCAGCTCAAGGGGAACCTGGTTGAGCGCATCGCGAGAAATGGCCGTGATGATCGGCAGAATCATCACCACCAGAATCAGGATCGCTGGAGCCATGCCCGGTCCCTGGGGAACCGTGTCAAAAAACGGCGTCCAACCCAGCAGCCGATGCAGCAACTGCAGGGCTGGGCGGATGGCTGGCTCCATCACGAAAATCGCCCACAGCCCCAAGACCACCGAGGGGATGGCAGCCAAGAGCTCGACCATCAGACCAATGGCACTGCGCAGCCCGGTGGGGATCAGGTCTTCGGTGATGAAGATCGCGGTTCCCACGCCCAGTGGCACGGCAATGGCCAGGGCCAGAAGGGACGACACCATCGTGCCGTAGATGGCCACCAAGGCTCCGTACTGATTGTTGACCGGATCCCAGGCGGAGCTGACCAGGAATCTCGCGCCGAAGGTGGCAATGGCCTCGTGGGCGCCCTCGGCGATCGTGAGGAAAATGCCCAGGAGCAACAGGGCTACCACGGAAGCCAGGGCCAGGGTGAGCTGGCGGAAGCCGATGTCCAGAAACCGTTCGAACGCCGGACGACGACGGAGGGTGAAGGCGTCGTTACTGGAATCCGTCGTCATGGGGGGGCGGAGCAGATCACGGTGATGTGCGAACGGCACCGCCCCTTGAATCTAAGGAAATGGGTTGTCCACACCGTTTAAAGCCCGATTAACGGCCCGGCTCCCCTTGAACGGAGTGGCCACAGCGGGAGTCGGTAGCTTTGGGGCACGCAACGGGAATTCATGGGCCGCATCGTGGGCATCGACCTGGGCACCACCAATTCGGTGGTGGCGGTGCTGGAAGGTGGCCGTCCCCAGGTGATCGCCAGTGCCGAAGGCGGTCGCACCACCCCCTCGGTGGTGGGGTTCAGCCGGGACCAGGAGCTGCTGGTGGGCCAGCTGGCGCGGCGTCAGCTGGTGCTCAACCCGCGCAACAGCTTTGCCAACCTCAAGCGCTTCGTGGGGCGCAGCTGGGATGAGCTCGATGAGGGCAGCCTGGCGGTGCCGTACACGGTGCGGGCCAACGAGGCCGGCAATGTGCGGGTTGTCTGCCCTGCCACCGAGCGGGAGTACGCCCCTGAAGAGCTGGTTGCCAGCATCCTGCGCAAGCTGGTGGACGATGCCGCCACCTACCTGGGCGAGCCGGTGGAGGCGGCGGTGATCACCGTGCCCGCCTATTTCAACGACGCCCAGCGCCAGGCCACCCGTGATGCCGGCCGGCTGGCGGGCATCGCCGTGGAGAGAATCCTCAACGAACCCACCGCCGCTGCCCTCGCCTACGGCTTCGATCGCAGCAGTGCCAAGCGGGTGATGGTCTTTGACCTGGGAGGCGGCACCTTTGATGTGTCGGTGCTGCGGATCGCCAACGGGGTCTTCGATGTCAAGGCCACCAGCGGCGACACCCAGCTGGGTGGCAACGACTGGGATCGCCGCATCGTCGACTGGCTCGCTGATGCCTTCCAGAGCGATCACAGCATCGACCTGCGCCGCGATCGTCAGGCGCTGCAGCGGCTCACCGAGGCGGCAGAGAAGGCGAAGCAGGAGCTCAGCGGCGTGCAGAGCACGCCCATCTCCCTGCCCTTCATTGCCACGGGCCCGGATGGCCCCCTCCATATCGAGACCACCTTGGAGCGGCGGGTGTTCGAAAGCCTCTGCCCGGATCTGCTCGATCGGCTGCTACGACCGGTGCAGCGGGCTCTGCGGGATGCCGGCCTTGCCTCAGAAGATATCGACGACGTGGTGCTGGTGGGGGGCTCCACCCGCATGCCGATGGTGCAGGAGATGGTGCGCACCCTGATCCCGCGGGAACCCTGCCAGTCGGTCAACCCCGATGAGGTGGTGGCGATCGGAGCCGCTGTTCAGGCCGGCATCCTCACCGGTGAGCTGCGCGATCTGATGCTCAACGACGTCACGCCGCTGTCGCTTGGCCTCGAGACGATCGGCGGGGTGATGAAGGTGCTGATCCCGCGCAACACGCCGATTCCGGTGCGCAAGAGCGATGTGTTCAGCACCTCGGAATCGAACCAGAGCTCCGTGGAGATCCACGTGCTGCAGGGGGAGCGGCAGATGGCCGAGGGCAACAAGTCGCTGGGGCGTTTTCGCCTCTCCGGCATTCCGCCAGCGCCGCGGGGGGTGCCCCAGGTGCAGGTCTCGTTCGACATCGACGCCAATGGATTGCTGCAGGTGTCAGCCACCGACCGCACCACGGGCCGCAAGCAGAGTGTGTCGATCCAGGGGGGCTCCAACCTCAGCGAGGATGAGATTCAGAGCCTGCTGGCGGAGGCCGAGCAGAAGGCTGGCGAGGATCGCCGCAAACGGGCCGAGGTCGATCGCCGCAACCGCGCCCAGACCCTGGTGGCCCAGGCCGAACGGCGACTGCGGGATGCGGCCCTGGAGCTTGGGCCCTATGGGGCGGAGCGGCAGCAACGGGCTGTGGAGCTGGCGGTTCGCGATGTGCAGGATCTGCTGGCGGGTGGTGATCTCGGCGAACTGGATCTGGCGGTGAGCCAGTTGCAGGAGGCCCTGTTCGGCCTCAATCGCCGTCTGCTGAGTGAACGCAAGGCCGAGAGCGGCCCCTTGCAGGGCCTCAAGAACACGCTCGGCTCCCTCAAGGATGAGCTGTTTTCCGATGACGACTGGGACGACTGGGATGGTCCCGGCCGTGCTGGCCGCTCCGATGCCGATCGCTGGGGCTCCGGCGCCTATGGTGGACTTGGCGGCGTGGGGCTCGATCGGGAATCGGCCATGCCTCGCGAGAGCCGTTGGGGGGGTTCCGGCGGCTTCCCGAGTGAGCAGGGCCTGCGCATGGATCGTGCTCCCAGGGAGCGCTCGTATTCCGAGACCGGCTACTCCCAGTCCGCCTACCCAGAGCCTCCCCCGTACCGCGGCAATGACCTCCGCGAACCTGCCTATCGCGATCCCGACCGCCAGGATCCAGACAACCGCCTGGACGAGAGCCGCCGGCGCGCTGCACCCCGTCCCCCCGGCCGGCCGCCGCGCTCCGAGTGGCGCGACGATGACCCCTGGGGCGAGATCTGAGCCTGGGAGACGCGCAGACCGGGATGCCAGCGATGGGGATGCCAATGATGGGTGCCGGCAGCGCCCCTGACCACTGGGCGGTGCTCGGGCTGGAGCCTGGCAGCGACGCCTCCAGCCTGAAGCGGGCGTTCCGGGCTCAGGCGCGCCGTTGGCATCCCGACCTGAACGGCAATGATCCGGTGGCCGAGGAGCGATTCAAGCTGGTCAATGAGGCCTACGCGGTGCTGTCCGATCCGCAGCGCCGCCGGACCTGGGAAGCCGGCGAGGGAAATGCGGCCGGGGCGTCGTCATCTGATCCCTTTGCGACGGGCTTTCCGGAATTCCATGACTACCTTGAGACCCTGTTCGGTCGTGGGCGCAACCGGCGCAGGCAGGTTGAGGACACGGAACCTGTGGACGCTCCAGGCCCCGCCCACGCTCCGGGTCCCCAACCTTCCGATTCGGTCGCGACATGGGGAGGGCCGTTCGGTGCCGGCCGCAGCAGGGATGGGGATCTCGATTCCGAGGATCCCGGTCTTGATGGCCAGAGCGGTGAGGTGACGGCCGCCGCCGCGTCGCCGCCGCCGGTGCTGTTTGCCGAAGATCAGGAAACGGTGCTCGATCTCACCCCTGAACAGGCCCTCAGCGGGGCACCGGTGCAGTTGGAGCTGTCAGACGGCACGGTGGTGGAGGTGAGCACGCCGCCCCTGGCCGGGGATGGCTGGCGGCTGCGGCTGGCCGGAGTTGCTCCCGGTGGCGGCGACCATTTCCTGCAGCTGCGCGTTCGCACCGCCGAGGGGTTACGGGTCGATGGGCTGCGCGTGTCCTACGCCCTGGAGCTCCAGCCGCCCGATGCCGCCCTGGGCTGTGAGGCGGTCGTGCCCACCCTGAACGGACCCGTGAAGCTGCGGGTTCCGCCCGGGTCGTCGTCGGGGCGGCTGCTGCGCCTGCGGGGCCGGGGGTTGCGCCTCGGGGAGCAGTGCGGCGATCAGATCGTGGAGGTTCGGGTGCTGGTGCCCGAGCTGCTCAGCGATGCGGAGCAGGCGCTCTATCGCCGGCTGCGGGAGCTGGCCGCCGAGGCCGCCTCGGATCACTGAAGTGCCGATCAGGCAGATTCGGATCAGTGAGACACTGACCAGGTTCTGGTTGGCCTGCCATGGCGGTGCACGTTCTGCTCTTCGATGCCGGTAGCGAGAGTGAAGGCATCCACTCCCTGGAGGTGAGCGGTCGCACCGTGGTGCTGCTGTTTGAGGACCGCGACGACGCTGAGCGCTATGCCGGTTTGCTCGAAGCCCAGGATTTCCCCGCTCCCACGGTGGAAGCGCTGGATCGGGAGGAGATGGAACTGTTCTGTGACCAGTCCGGTTACGAGGCCCGCTTCGTTCCGGCCGGATTCCTGCCCCAGTCCGCCGAGGAGCGGCTGCTGATCGCTCCACCTGAACGCAACATGGACGTGAGCCAGTGGCAGGAGCAGGCGCTGGAGCAGGCGATTCCAGAACCGATCAGCTCCGGTAATGCCGACCTGGAGGCCTTCCGCCGCCAGCTGGAGGGGCTGTTGTGAGTCTGGAGCCATCCAGCACGGGCAGCGATCGGGGTCATCTGCTCACCGAGCAGCCCAACCCCGCCAGCGAGGGGCTCGACCGGCTGTCTACCGATGCCCTGGTGGACCTGTTCTGCGAGAACGAGCGCGGCCCTCAGCGGGCTGTGGCCGGCGCCGCCGGGGTCCTCGCCCAGGCCATCGATGCCATCACCGATCGTTTGCGTGCCGGCGGCCGCCTCTTCTATCTGGGTGCCGGCACTTCAGGCCGTCTCGGTGTGCTCGATGCGGCGGAGTGCCCACCCACGTTCTGCACCCCGCCCGAGCTGGTGCAGGGGGTTCTGGCCGGCGGAGCCGCGGCCCTGCTGCGCAGCTCGGAAGGCCTGGAGGATCTGGCCGAGGCGGGCCGCCAGGATCTTGAGGCCCGCGGCTTCAGCGGCGCCGATTGCCTGGTGGGGATCGCCGCGGGAGGCACCACCCCCTACGTGCATGGCGGCCTCACCTATGCCCTCGAGATCGGTGCCATGGCCATCGCCATGGCCTGCGTGCCCGCCGCCCAGGCCCCCATGCCCTGCGACCTCGATATCCGCCTGCTCACGGGACCGGAGCTGCTGACCGGCTCCACCCGTCTCAAGGCCGGCACAGCCACGAAGATGGCGCTCAACATCCTCTCCACCGGCGTGATGGTGCGGCTGGGCAAGGTGCACGGCAACCGCATGGTGGATGTGGCGGTGACCAACAGCAAGCTTGAGGATCGGGCCCTGCGCATCCTGCGGGATCTGGCTGGCGTCGACCGGCAGCAGGGTGCCGAGCTGCTGGATCTGACCGGTGGATCCGTGAAGCTGGCCCTGCTGCTGGCGGCCCTGATCACAGCCAACAGAGACGCAGCCGGTGATGCCGCCCCTGAACAGGGTTCTGCCGCCTCTGCCGCAGCATCAACCCTTGAGGTGGCCCGTGGCCTGCTGGATCAGCATGGTCCCTCCCTGCGGGCCACTCTGGCCGTTGCAGGGGTGGACCTGGCGCCAGGGGTTGAGGTTCAGGCCGCCGCCTCGAAGGCTCCCCAGTAGGGGGTGGTGAACAGATCGACCCGGCGACGGGTTTCCGGGGGGACCTGATCGGCGGGCGTCATCAGCGCATGCCGCAGCGCATGGTGGGCGGTGCTGGGCGGGCGCAGTTCACCGAGCCGCTCCACGGCCATGCGCACGATCTGCTGGGCCAGGGTCGCGTTAGCCCGCAGGTTGTCGATCACCATTTCGACGCTGACCGAGGCATGGTCGTTGTGCCAGCAGTCGTAGTCGGTCACCATCGCCAGGGTGGCGTAGGCCATCTCCGCTTCCCGGGCCAGGCGGGCCTCGCTGTGGTTGGTCATGCCGATCACTGAGCAGCCCCAGCTGCGGTAAAGCTCCGATTCAGCCCGGGTGGAGAAGGCGGGTCCCTCCATACACAGATAGGTGCCGCCGCGATGCAGGGCCCGGCCACCGGGCATCAGGCTGTCACCCACATCGGAGAGCAGGCGGCTGAGGGTGGGACAGAACGGATCAGCCACGCCCACATGGGCCACGGCGCCCTCACCGAAGAAGGTGAGCGGCCGCTGGTGGGTGCGATCAATGAACTGATCAGGCACCAGCATGTCGAGCGGGCGGAAGTGCTCCTGCAGTGACCCCACCGCCGAGACCGACACGATCCAGCGCACCCCGAGCGAGCGCAGGGCCCAGAGGTTGGCGCGGTAAGGCACCTCCGTGGGGGTGTAGGTGTGATGCCTGCCGTGGCGTGCCAGAAACACCACCTCGGCGTTGCCCAGCCGCCCGAGCCGAAGGTCGTCCGAGGTGGGACCGTAGGGGGTGTCGACCGTGATCTCACGCACGTCTTCCAGCCCATCCATGGCATAGAGCCCGCTGCCTCCCAGAACGCCGATCCGGGCACTGGCCAGATCGTCCCGTGAGGAGGTGCTTGCAGAGAGTGGGGCCATCGAAAAGAAATCTGGCGAGGGAAGGGCCTTAGTGCCTGGAATCGTCAAGCCCTGCGGGCCGAAACTGGGTGAATCACTGCGGCTGTTCTACCCCACGGCACCGGAGTCCGGCGACCGGGCGGTGATCCCCCGCTGCGACGACCCGGCGGAGCAGGGCGAGCTCGATACAGTCCTCCTTTCTGCTTGCTTCCCTGTGACCAAAGCCGTGATGGAGACCGACGCCGGCACGATCGAGCTGGAACTGTTCGATGCCGATGCACCGGGCACCGTCGCCAATTTCGTCAAGCTGGCCGAAGAGGGCTTCTACGACGGTCTTGCCTTCCACCGCGTCATTGATGGCTTCATGGCCCAGGGCGGTTGCCCCAATTCCCGCGAAGGTGCCCGTGGCATGGCCGGTACCGGTGGCCCCGGTTACACGATCCCCTGCGAGATCAACGGCAACAAGCACCAGGCCGGCAGCCTTTCGATGGCCCATGCAGGCAAGAACACCGGTGGCAGCCAGTTCTTTCTCTGCCATGGTGCCCAGCCCCACCTCGATGGGGTGCACACCGTGTTCGGTCACACCGGCAACATGGATGTGGTGATGGCACTGCGCAACGGCAGCCGCATCAACACGGTCACCATTCAGAAGTGACCGGCGCGGCCCAGTGCAGGAAGGCATTGGGTTCGAGCGTCAGCCGGGGGGCCGGGGCGTTGCGCAGGGCCACCAGGTCCCGATGCTCTGGCTCGAGCAGGGCGCTGGGGTGGGCGGTGCGCTGAGCATCCGGGGCCAGGAGAAGGCTCACCGCCGCGGTGGCCTCCCAGCTGGCCATCAGTTGTAAGGCCTCGATCAGCACCCCTGCCTCCAGGGCTTCGCCCGCCGTGGCGGTGAGCAACACCGCCAGCTGCGGCTGATCCAACAGGGCGAGCAGACGCACGTGTTCCTCCCGTTCCAGCAGCACCTCCCGGCGGCTGGCCCAGACCTCCAGGGACTCCATGTGCCGGGCAAGGACGGCTTCATCGCTCTGTCCGCGCCAGGCCAGCACCGCCGTGGGTTTGTGGGAGTCGCGGCCCATCAGGTGGCCGAGCTTGGTGCGCTTGGTCTGGAGGTAGGCGGCATTGTGCTGGCCCGCATCCATCACCAGGGGCACCCGATCCACCACCTCAAGCCCATAGCCGCCCAGGCCGGCGATCTTGCGGGGATTGTTGGTGATCAGCCGCAGTCGCTGCACCCCCAGGTCGCTGAGAATCTGGGCTCCCACGCCGTAGTTGCGCAGGTCTGCCGCAAAGCCCAGGTGTTCGTTGGCTTCCACGGTGTCGAGGCCCCCATCCTGGAGGCTGTAGGCCCGCAGCTTGTTGATCAGGCCGATGCCGCGGCCCTCCTGGCGCAGGTACACCACCACGCCTTCACCGGCGGCCTCGATCATCTGCATGGCGGTCTCCAGCTGGGGCCGGCAGTCGCAGCGCAGCGACCCGAAGGCGTCGCCGGTGAGGCATTCGGAGTGCACCCGCACCAGCACCGGGCCAGTGGAGGTCTCCGGGCTGCCCTTGACGATCGCCACATGCTCGCTGCCGTCGAGCTCGTTGCGGTAGCCGATCGCGCGGAAGGTGCCGAAGGCGCTGGGCAGGGCGGCCTCCGCCTGGCGGCGGACGAAGCGTTCGGTGTCGAGTCGGTAGCGGATCAGATCGGCGATCGAGATCAGCCGCAGGCCATGCCGCCGGGCGTAGAGCGCCAGCTGGGGCAGGCGGGCCATGGAGCCGTCGGGGTTCTGGATCTCGCAGATCACTCCGGCGGGATACAGGCCGGAGAGGCGGGCCAGGTCCACGGCCGCTTCCGTGTGGCCAGCCCGCTTCAGCACCCCGCCCTGACGGGCCCTGAGGGGAAAAATGTGGCCCGGGCGCCGCAGATCCGCTGGCCGGGAGTGGGGATGGATCGCCACCTGGATGGTGCGGGCCCGGTCTTCGGCGGAGATGCCGGTGCTGACGCCGTTTTCCGGGCCGGCGTCGACGCTCACCGTGAAGGCCGTCTGGTTGCTGTCGGTGTTGCGATCCACCATCAGGGGCAGATCGAGGGCATCGAGCCGCTCCCCCTCCATGGCCAGGCAGATCAGGCCCCGGGCCTCGGTGGCCATGAAGTTGATCTGTTCGGGGGTGGCGAACTGAGCGGCACAGATCAGGTCGCCTTCGTTTTCGCGGTTTTCGTCGTCCACCACCACGATCGATTCGCCGTTGCGGATGGCCGCCAGGGCGTCGGCGATGGCGTCGAAGGCGATGGCCTCGAGCTGGAACGGTTCGGAAAGGGCGGTCAAGGCCAGCGACCGAGTCGCAATAGTCCTTTATAGAGCCCGGTACGATCTGGCGTTCCCGCCGATTCGGCATGGCTCCCTCCTCAGTCCCTGCCGCGACCATTGCCCGGGTGGCGGTGATCGGAGCTACCGGCTATGGCGGTCTGCAGACCCTGCGGTTGCTGCATCAGCATCCGCAGCTGCAGGTGACCTACCTCGGCGGTGAACGCAGTTCCGGCAAGCGCTGGCGCGATCTGGTGCCGTTCCTTCCCTTGCCGGGGGATCCCGTGGTCCAGTCACCCGATCCCGAGGCGATCGCGGCGGCGGCGGATCTGGCGGTGCTCAGCCTGCCGAATGGCCTGGCAGCCCAACTGGTGCCGCCTTTGCTGGAGCGGGGCGTGAAGGTGGTCGATCTCTCCGCCGACTACCGCTACCGCTCCCTCAGCCAATGGCAGGAGGTCTACGCCACCGAAGCGCGCCAGGTTCCCCGCAGCGACACCGATCTGTGCCAGGAGGCGGTCTATGGGCTGGTGGAGTGGGCGGAAGAGCGCATTCGCGGCGCCCGGCTGGTGGCGGCGCCCGGCTGCTTCCCCACCGCCAGCCTGCTGGGCCTGCTTCCCTTTCTGCAGCAGGGTCTGATCGAGACCCGCGGCATTGTGATCGATGCCAAGACGGGCACCTCCGGCGGTGGTCGGGCCGCCAAGGAGCACCTGTTGCTGGCGGAGGCCAGCGAAGCAGTGGCCCCCTACGGCGTGGTGGGTCACCGCCACACCAGTGAGATCGAGCAGCTGGCCGGTGAAGCTGCCGGGCGTGCCATCCAGCTGCAGTTCACGCCGCACCTGATGCCGATGGTGCGGGGTCTGCTGGCCACGGTGTACGGGCGGCTGCGGGATCCGGGCCTCACCGCCGACGACTGCACCACCGTGCTGGCCGCCGCCTACCGCCATGCCGACTGCGTCGAGGTGCTGCCGGTGGGGACCTATCCCTCCACCAAATGGGTGCGGGGCACCAACCGAGCTCTGATCAGCGTGCAGGTTGATTCGCGCACCGGCCAGCTGATCGTGATGAGCGCCGTCGACAACCTGATCAAGGGCCAGGCGGGCCAGGGGGTGCAGTGCCTCAACCTGATGGCGGGCCTGCCGGCCGCCACTGGGCTCCCCCTGCTGCCGTTCTACCCCTGAGACGCTGGGCGGCGATGGCGACCCCCAGCGGCAGGATGCGGTGCTCCTGGATCTGAATACGCGCAGCGAGGCTGGCGCGATCATCACCGTCGAGCACCGGAACGGCGGCCTGGATCAGGATCCGGCCACTGTCCACCTCCTCGCAGACCAGGTGAACGGTGCAGCCCGCCAGTCGCACCCCTGCATCCAGGGCCTGCCCCACCGCATCGACGCCGCGGAAGCTGGGCAGCAGTGAAGGGTGGATGTTGACCAGTCGATCGGGATAGGCGGCGATCAGCACCGGTGTGACGATCCGCATCCAGCCTGCCATCACCACCAGGTCCACCTGCGCGTCCTGGAAGCTCTCGCTCAGGGCCCTGTCGAGCGCTTCGCGGCTGGGCTGAAGCCGATGGTCGAGGGTGTGGCAGGGGATGCCCAGCCGCTCAGCCCGCTGCGCCGCGCCGCAACCGGGGTTGTTCACCACCAGACGCTCCACCGTGCCGTGCAGCACCCCGCTGCGGCAGGCGTGCACCAGAACCTCGAAGTTGGTGCCGTTGCCCGACGCCATCACCCCCAGCCGCAGGGGAGGATGCCGCTCAGACTCGGATCGGGGCTGGGATTGGGACGGCGGTTGTGGCAATGGCCACTGGATTGCCAGTCCGGAATCGCTAGTGTTCGACGAAGCGGGCCTGGTGTCCATGTCCCATCTCTCCATCCTGCCCACGGTGCTGCGCGATGTCGATTGCCTGGCAGCCAGTCTGACTTCCATGGGTTTTGAGCCCCGCTGGGGGGGTGTTCTCAAGGGTTTCGCCGGCGAGAGTGAGCCAGTGCAACTGCAGGTGAAGCTTGGTTCTCACGGCGTTCTGGGCTGGGCTCCAGCTGCGGATGGAAGCCTCGCCCTTGTGGGCGATCTCCAGCGGATCAGCCGTTCGCGAACGCTGCAGCGCCTCCTCTCCGAGCTCACCCGCCACTACGCCAGCCGCCTGGCCCTGCTGGAAGCCCAGGCCTCCTTTGATGGTGCCAGCGTGACGCTCGTTCCCTGATCCGCGGCTGCCGGTGCCTCTGCTGACGCTGGATCTTTCGGAGCCCCATCAGCACCTGGTGCGGGCCAGGCTGTCGTTCAAACCGCGAACGGATTGCCTCCGTTTCAGCTTGCCGCGCTGGACACCCGGTTCCTATCTGTTGCGGGAGTACGTGCGCCACCTGGAGGGCTTGCAGGTGGTGCAGGCCGCCCGAGTTCTGCAGCCCCGCCGGCTGGGGCCGAGTCTCTGGCAGCTTGATGGGGTGGGTCCGGAAGACCTGACGATCGCGTACACGCTCCAGGCCACCGAGCTGACGGTGCGAACCTGTCACCTCTCCAGCGACCACGGCTTTCTCGCTCTGGCGGCGGTGCTCCTGCTGGTGGACGGCGAACGCTGGTCTCCCCATGACCTGGAGCTGCGCTTGCCGGACGGGTGGGAGCCCTTTGTGCCCCTGCCGCGCAACGACCGGGGCCACTGGTGCGCCTCCGATGCTGATCAGCTGATCGACACGCCGGTCGAAGCCGGTCCCCACCCCTGCCATGGTTTCACGGTGGCTGGGGTGCCCCACCGCTGGGTGGGCTGGGGCGGTGATCTGCCGGCACTGGATCAGGCCTGGCTGAGCGATGTGGAGAAGGTCTGCCTGGCCTGCTGCCGCCTGATGGGCGAAGCGGCACCGGCAGCGCCGGACTATCTGTTCGTGCTCCATCTGCTGGACAATGGCTATGGCGGCCTGGAGCACGACCGCAGCACCGTGCTGCAGTACGGCCGCCGTGCCCTGGCCAGGCCCGATGGCCGGCGCAAATTGCTGCAGCTCGTGGCGCACGAATACCTGCACCAGTGGAACGTGCGGCGCCTGCGCCCGGCGGAACTGACGCCGATCGATTACGGCACTGCTGCAATCGTGCCTACCCTCTGGTTTGCCGAGGGCGTGACCAGTTACTTCGACCAATTCCTGCCCCTGCTGGCCGGCTGCAGCGACGAAACCGCCTTGCTGGAGGATCTCGGTGCCGACCTGAGCCGGTACCGCCTCAATCGAGGGCGGCGGGTGCAAAGCCTGCGGAGTAGTAGTGAGGAGGCCTGGGTCAAGCTCTATCGAGCCGATGCCTATTCCCCCGACAACCAGGTGAGCTATTACCTCAAGGGTGCTGTGCTCGCCCTGGTGCTCGATCTGCACCTGCGGCGCTCCGGCTCCTGCCTGGCCCGGGTGCTTCGGAGGCTCTGGATGATGCTCGGTCGCTGCGGACGGGGATACCGCGAGGCCGATCTGCTTGAAGCCTTCACTGCTGAGGCTGCCGATCTGGCTGCCCTGCTGCCTCGCTGGCTTGAGGGCACGACCGAGGCGGAGGAACCGGATCTGGATGGCTACCTTGCCAGTGTGGGCCTGCAGCTGCTGCCGGAACTGCAGGATCACCCCGATCTCGGGATCACTGTTGATGAGGCGAGCCCCGGGGTGATCCGCGTCAAGGGGGTGGTGCGGGGCGGCGCGGCCGAGCAGGCCGGCCTTGATGTGGGCGATGAGCTTCTGGCGGTGGATGGCCAGCGTCTCCGGGCTGTCGCTGATCTGGAGACCATCTGGAACGATCCCCTGCGTCCTGCCTGGAATGCAGCTGCGGACGAGGCTGGGGCTCCGGTCGCAGCGATCCCAGCCTTGGAGTTGCTGGTCTGCCGCGATGGACTGGTCCGTTCCTGTTGGCTGCAGCCGGGGCCGCCGGCGGTGAAGAGCTGGTCTTTGCAAGCGGATCCCTCCGCCGGGGCCGCTGCCCTTGCCCAACGCACCGCCTGGTTCGGGGTGGTGCCATGAGGCGGGCCCGCGTGGTGCTGCGGCGGCGTTGGCGCCGCTGGAGCTCTCCCTCTGCCACCGTGATCGCCCCTCCGGCCCTGGTGGCCATCGCTGCTGCCGGGCTGCTTGGCCTGGGCGGACTGGGCTGGATGGCGCGCCAGCTGATCGCCTCTGCCAGCGGCGCGGAGGGACGCCCCTCTCTGCTGGAGATTCTTCAGGAGGTCCGCCAGCCGCCGATGGCGCCGGAAGCAGGCCGGCGTCAGGCTCCACCACCACCCCAGAGGCAGGCCTGGCGTTCGCCTTTGCGCCCCTCCTGCGCGCCACCTGCCGAGGCCCTGCGCCAGCGCCTGGAGAATCGCCTGGTTGTTCTGCAGAACACGCCCCATCGCGTGGCCATTGATCCCAGCAATTTCGGCCAACGTTTCGATCACGATGCCTTCGGCAATCCGGTGGATTCCACCCCGAAGGTGGTGGTGCTGCATGAGACGGTTTACGGCATCGGCTCGGCCCTCAACACCTTCCTCACCCCCCATCCGAACGACGATGACCAGGTCAGCTACCACACCCTGATCGGCGGTGATGGCGCGGTGCTGAACACGGTGGATCCGTCCCTGCGGGCCTTCGGGGCCGGCAATTCCGCCTTCAATGGCCTCTGGGTGATCACCAATCCCAGGGTGAGTGGCTCGGTCAATAACTTCGCTCTGCATCTCAGCCTCGAAACGCCGCTGGATGGTGAAGACAACGACCCAGCCCACAGCGGCTACAGCTCCGCCCAGTACGACGCCATGGCCGTGGTGCTGACCGACTGGATGCGGCGGTTTGGCTTTCCGGCCCAGAACATCACCACTCACCGCTACGTGGATCTGGGCGGTGAGCGGGGCGATCCCCGCAGCTTCGACTGGCGGGCACTTGAGGTCCGGCTGGCGGCTCTCGGGATGCTCTGTCCACCCCGCTGAGGCCAGCCCAGCGGTCTTGAACCTGAGAGCTGCTGGATCAGATCAGCGGAGGGAGCTGCTTGCGGCGGTTGCCGTAGAGGAGGGCGTGGAGCTCAGGGTCCTGCATGTAGCGCAGCACCCGTGCGGGATAGTCCAGCTTGCCGTTGTGCAGGTAGGCCAGGGTGGCGAGAGCCTTGGCTTCGTGGGGGGAGCGGCTCGCGATCGGCGGGAGGGGAGTGGTCAGTTCCAGTTCCTTCTGGAGGCGCTCGAACTTGCCCACCAAGAGGGTCACGTTCTGCTCCGGGTCCAGCAACGCATCGCGAGCCGCCTCCAATTGCTCCGGTGTCGCATCGGCAGGGAGCAGGCCCTGGTGCACCATCTCCCCTAATCCAAGCTGGGCTGGGCCGAGAGTGCTGAACAGGCCGGAATGGGCTGCGATCGGGTGGCTTTCGCCTGGCTTGGCGTGCTGCATTTCATCGAACAGCACGGCAGCCACGAGCATCGGATTGACACGGCGGCGCAGGGACTCACTCAGGATCACCGGCCGCAGCTCCTCCAGGCGGGTGAGGGTGTGGGAGCGGAGCGGTTCGAGCTGGTCGAGGCCTTCGGTGAGCAATTGGGCCAGGCGTGGCTGAGGTCCATGGACCCCGAAGCGCTTCTGCAACTCCCGCAGTTCCTCGGGGGTGAAATCGATCGGATTGACCCGCTGGCCCTCAGTGACTGAGCCGACAGCAGCGCGACTGTCGCCGCTGATGGTGCTGCTCTGATCCGGAACGTTGATCAGGGATTCCAGGGGGTGTTGCGCTTCGCCAACACCACCCAAGGCGGTGGCTAGCAGCACTGTGGCGGCTGCAAGCTCACGTCGACGCTTCCGACCAGGTCGTCCGGTGGCGGGAGACGCGGAATGTTCTGCGGTGCCTGGCCCTGAGCAGAGCGAAGGAGCACCTGAGACTTCTCCGGAGACACGATGGTGCAGGAAACGCAGCACGAAGGGGGAGAGTCCTGAAGGGGAACTGGGAGTCTTTGACAGAAAGTTTAAAGAGATTCGGCCCCATCTCTGAGCAGGAGTGTGCGGTTGCGGTTCTTCTCGCCCCCCCGATACCGTCGATTTGATCACCGCAGGCGGTTCCAGGCCCCATGTCCCAGCTTCCCGCTTTCAACGGCCACGATCCGGCGACCCAGTGGGACCGCTTCTGCGCCCTGCTCTGGCACGACGAGGCCCTGGGCTTCTGGCTGGATGTGAGCCGCATGGCGCTCGATCAGCCCGGCCTTGACGCTCTTCGTCCACGCTTTGCCCAGGCCTTTGAGGCGATGGCGGCCCTGGAGGCCGGAGCCATCGCCAACCCCGACGAACAGCGCATGGTGGGGCACTACTGGCTGCGGGCACCGCAGCTGGCCCCCGATGCCGAGAGCGGCGCCCACATCGCCAGCGAGGTGGATCAGATTGAGACCTTTGGACGCCGCATCCTCGCCGGGGAGCTGATGGCCCCCTGCGGCCGCCCCTTCACCGATGTGCTCTGGATCGGCATCGGCGGTTCGGGGCTGGGGCCGCTGCTGATCATCCGCGCCCTTCAGGAGCAGGAGGCGGGCCTTCCCTTCCACTTCTTCGACAACGTCGATCCCCAGGGGATGAGCCGCACCCTGCGGGCCCTGGAGGAGCGGCTGACCACCACCCTGGTGATCGTCGTCAGCAAGTCCGGCGGAACGCCGGAACCGAGGCTGGGCATGCAGCAGGCCCGCGCCCGCCTCGAGAGCCGCGGCGGCACCTGGGCCGCCCAGGCCGTGGCCGTGACCATGCAGGGCAGCCAGCTCGACCGCCTCGCCGAGCAGGAGGGCTGGTTGCAGCGCTTCGACATGTTCGATTGGGTCGGCGGGCGGACCAGCATCACCAGCGCCGTGGGTCTGCTGCCCGGGGCCCTGGCGGGTGCAGACATCCGCTCCTTCCTCGGCGGCGCCGCCGCGATGGATGAAGCCACGCGGGTGGCCCGCCTCGAGAGCAATCCCGCTGCCCTGATGGCCGCCTCCTGGTACCAGGCGGGTGAAGGCCATGGCGCCCGCGACATGGTGGTGCTCCCCTACCGCGATCGCCTCGAGGTGTTCAGCCGCTATCTGCAGCAGCTGGTGATGGAGTCGCTCGGCAAGCAGCGCGATCGTGACGGCCTGATCGTCAACCAGGGCATTGCCGTGTACGGCAACAAGGGCTCAACCGATCAGCACGCCTATGTGCAGCAGCTCCGCGATGGGGTCGACAACTTCTTCGTCACCTTCATCGAAGCCCTCGATGATCCGGCCGATATCGAACCGGTTCAGGGGGAGCGGCCCGGTGACTTTCTCGAGGGATTCCTGCAGGGCACCCGCTCAGCACTGATGGAAGGAGGACGGCAATCCATGGCGATCACCCTGCGTCGCTTCGATGCCCGAGCTCTCGGTGCCCTGATTGCCTTGTTCGAGCGGGCCGTGGGCTTCTACGCCGAACTGGTCAACATCAATGCCTACGACCAGCCCGGTGTCGAGGCCGGCAAGAAGGCGGCCGCGGTGATTCTGTCGCTGCAGGAGCAGCTCGAAGGCCGCCTTGCCGATGGCCAGCCCCGCTCCCTGGCTGCCCTCCAGAACGAACTCGGATCGGACAGTCCCGAACCACTCTTCTGGATCCTGCGTCACCTCTGCGGCAACGACCGCGGCTATCAGGCGGATGGGAACTGGGGCGAGCCGGCCTCCCTGGTGTTCCGTCGCGCCTGAGCCTCAGGGCACCAGGTTCACCAGCTTGCCCGGCACCACGATCACCCGACGCGGTGCCTGACCCTGGAGCCACCTGGCGGCGATGTCGCTGGCCAGGGCCAGGCGTTCCAGGGTGGCGGCATCGGCATCCGCCGGCACCTCCAGGTTGCCGCGCACCTTGCCCTTGACCTGGATCACCAGGGGAATGGTGCTGCGCATCAGGGCTGAGGCGTCGGCAGTCGGCCAGGGCTGGGCGTGGATGCTGGTGGTGGCCAGGTCATCGCTGTCGCGGCGGCCGCCGAGTTTCAGCCACAGCTCCTCGGCCAGATGCGGCGCGAACGGCGCCAGCAGCAGCACCAGGGTGCGCAGGGCTTCGGCGGCGAAGGCGTCGCCACTGGCCGCCAGATGGCTGGCCATGGCATTGCTGAGCTTCATCAGCTCCGACACGGCCGTGTTGCACTGCAGCTCCTCGCCGGTCAGGTCATCAGTCACGGCGGCGATGGCGGTATGCACCGCCCGGCGCAGCTCCCGTTCGTCGTCCAGGAGGCCAGGGCTGCCCCCTGCCGCCGCGATCGCCTCTGCCACGGCCTCCGCGTTGCCGGCCCCAGCGGCCAGGCTCAGACCTCGCTCCGCAGCGGCATCCACCAGGCGCCAGATCCGCTGCAGGAAGCGATACTGACCCTCCACATCGGCGTCGTCCCATTCGAGATCCTTCTCGGGTGGCGCCTTGAAGAGGATGAACATGCGCGCCGTGTCGGCGCCATAACGGTCGATCACCACGGATGGATCAACACCGTTGTATTTCGACTTCGACATCTTCTCGTAGAAGACCTCCAGAACCTCGCCGGAGATCGGGTCGCGCGGATCGGTGGGGTCAGCCACATCCGCCGGCGCGATGTACTTGCCGCTGTGGGGATTCTTGTAGGTGATCCCCTGCACCATGCCTTGGGTGAGGAGGCGTTTGAAGGGCTCATCGAAGCCCAGCAGACCGCGATCACGCAGCACCTTGGTGAAGAAGCGGGAGTAGAGCAGATGCAGGATGGCGTGTTCGATGCCACCCACGTACTGATCCACAGGCAACCAGGTATCCACCGCCTCGCGGCTGAAGGGAACCTGCGTGTTGCCGGCGTCGCTGTAGCGGAGGAAATACCACGAGGAACACATGAAGGTGTCCATGGTGTCGGTCTCGCGGCGGGCGGGTTTGCCGCAGCAGGGGCAGTCCACCGTCACCCAGTGCTCCAGCTGGGCCAGGGGCGAGCCGCCCCTGCCGGCCAGCGCTATGCCCTGGGGCAGCTCCACCGGAAGCTGCTCGGCTGGCACCGGCACCACACCGCAGGTTTCGCAGTGGATCACCGGAATCGGACAGCCCCAGTAGCGCTGACGCGAGATCAGCCAATCGCGCAGGCGGAACTGGACCTTGCCCGTGCCCCATCCCTGTTGCTCCGCCGCCGCAGTGATGGCCTGTTTGGCCTCGCGGCTCGGCATCCCATCGAACGGGCCGGAATGGATCAGCACCCCCGATTCGGTCCAGGCGCCTCCCTCGAAGGCGTGCTCATCGCTGCCTTCGGGAATGATCACCTGCCGCACGGGTAGTTCGTATTGGCGCGCAAAGACGAAGTCCCGATGGTCGTGGGCGGGCACGCCCATCACGGCGCCGGTGCCGTACTCCGCCAGCACGTAGTCGGCGATCCAGAGGGGGATCAGGCCCCCCGTGGCGGGGTTGCGCACCATGGCACCGATCGGCACGCCCCGTTTGGGCTTGTCTTCGGCGGTGCGCTCCTGTTCGCTCTGGCGGCTCACCAGATCGCAGAAGGCTTCCACGTGGATCGCCTGCTCCGCAGTGGTGAGCTGGGCCACCAGGGGATGCTCCGGCGCCAATACCACATAGCTGGCGCCGTAGATCGTGTCCGGCCGGGTCGTGAACACAGTGATCCGTTCACCGCTGGGCTCTCCCCTGGCGTCCACGACCTCGAAGCTGAGTTCAGCTCCGGTGCTGCGGCCGATCCAGTTGGCCTGCATGGTTCGGACCCGCTCCGGCCAACCCTGCAGCGTGTCGAGGTCGTCCAGCAGCTGGTCGGCGTAGGCGGTGATCTTCAGGAACCACTGGCGCAGCTTGCGCTTCTCCACAAGGGCGCCGGAGCGCCAGGAGCGGCCTTCACCGTCTACCTGTTCGTTGGCCAGCACCGTCTGGTCGATCGGGTCCCAGTTCACGGTGGCGTCCTTCTGGTACGCCAGACCGGCGTCGAGGAACTGCAGGAACAGCCACTGGGTCCAGCGGTAGTAATCGGCGTGGCAGGTGGCCACCTCGCGCTGCCAGTCGATCGAGAGGCCCAGCTGGTTGAGCTGGGCGCGCATCGAGGCGATGTTCTGGTCGGTCCAGGTGCCGGGCTCCACGCCCCGCTCGATGGCGGCGTTCTCGGCCGGCAGGCCGAAGGCGTCCCAGCCCATTGGATGCAGCACCGCCTTGCCCCGCATCCGGGCCGCCCGGGCGATCACATCGGTGATCACGTAATTGCGCACATGCCCCATGTGCAGATTCCCTGAGGGATAGGGGAACATCGACAGGGCGTAGAAATTCTCACCGTTGCCTGGCTCCGGCGTGCGGTGCAGCTGGTGGCGATCCCACAGCTCCTGCCAGCGCGTTTCGAGGGCCTGCGGCTGGTAACGGGAGGAATCGGTCACGGCGGGATCGGTCACGGCGCGGGCCCGGCCGTGGAAGACGGGCCGCAGGGCAGCCTGTGATCGTGCCACAGGCCTGCTGGCTCAGCCTGGTGGTCCCTGCTGATCCCGTGGGTCAGCCGAGGGCGCGGAGCATGCTGATGGAGCGTCGGTTGATCAGCATCAGTGGCCGGCCGTCCTCGTGCTGCAGCCCGATGTATTCGAGATCCTGCCAGAGGATGACGCCCTCCAGTTCGCTGCCGCTCTGGATCAGCACGCTGACGGGCTTGTGTTCCCGGATCATGTCCTGAATGTGGCGGATGCCCGGCTGGGTGGTGTCGAGAATCGGTCCGCGGCGGTCGGTGTACGGGTTGTCCATGGCGGGCGCACGGGCTGTTCGGCTGCCGGGCTGGTGGGGCGCCCTTCCTAGGATCACCCTCAGCTCCTGTCGCGCACCATCGTGCTCCAGTTCAGCAAGTACCAAGGCCTGGGCAACGATTTCCTGATGCTCGACGGGCGCAACGCCCCCGAGGAGGACGACAGCCTGGGCCTCACCTCCGAGCTGGTGCGCCGTCTCTGCGATCGGCGCTTCGGTGTGGGCGGCGACGGGGTGATCCTGGCCCTGCCTCCGGGCCAGGGGGGAGAGCTGCGGATGCGGATCTTCAACGCCGACGGCACCGAACCGGAGATGTGTGGCAACGGCATCCGCTGTCTGGCCCGCTTCCTGGCGGACAGCGATGGCGATCAACCGGGCCGCCAGTGGCAGATCGAGACCCTGGCGGGCCGGATCGTGCCGGAGCTTCAGGAGGACGGCACGATCCGGGTGGACATGGGCAGGCCCCTGCTCGACCCCGAGGCGGTCCCGACCACCCTGCCCGTGGGCGAGGCCGGCATCCCCCAGGGGGATCTGGAGGCAGCTGGTTACACCTTTTCGGTCGGCGCTGCCGGCATGGGCAACCCCCATGTGGTGATCCCGGTCACCGATGTGGCGCTGGTGGAGCTGGACAGCTTCGGCGCGGCGCTGGAGGTGCATCCGGCCTTCCCCGCCCGCACCAACGTGCACTTCGTACAAGTGCTCTCCCCCACCCATCTGGTGATGCGGGTGTGGGAGCGCGGCGCCGGGCCCACCCTGGCCTGCGGCACCGGTGCCTGCGCCACCCTGGTGGTCTGCCACCGGCTTGGCCTCAGTGAACGTCGCGCCCGGCTCGATCTGCCCGGCGGCCCCCTGGAGATCGACTGGGATGAGGCCACGGGCCACCTGTTCATGACCGGCCCGGCCGAGGCCGTCTTCGACGGCGTGGTGGCTCCGGCCCTGCTGGATCTTGAGCAGCACGAGCCGGACCAGCAGGGTGCTGTCGAACCGGCCCCAGCCCCCCGTGCGGACTCCGCTGCACTCGAGGATGATGCTGCGGATCAAGATCCAGAGGTTGCTGCCTCCAACCCGGCCTCTGCCCTGCCCGAAATCAACTGTGCGGTGGCCTGCGTGAACGGCTGTGTGCGGCCGGATGCCTGCCCCAGCGCCGAGGCCCGCGCCCGCGTGGCTGCCCTGCTGGAAAGCCGCTCCCTCGACGACCTGGTCGCGATCGCCACCAATTCCCTGGACGACCGCACCCGGGCCCGGATCGAAGCGAATGGTCCCCTTGGCGGCTGAGGTCTACCTCGATGCCTGTGCCACCAGTCCGCCGGCTCCGGCGGTGCTGGCGGCTATGGCGGACGCTGCCGCGGAGGCCTGGGCCAATCCCTCCAGCCTGCATGGGTTTGGCCTGGCGGCGGCCGAGCGACTGGAGCGCAGCCGGATCTCAATCGCCACCCATCTGGGGGTGGAGCCCGATCGACTGGTGTTCGTCTCCGGCGGCAGTGAGTCCAACCATGCGGCTCTGCTCGGCATGGCGGCTCGGATGCAGCCAGGTCGGCTGCTGATCTCCGCAGTGGAGCACCCGGCATTGGCGGCGGCGGCGGCCGGTCTCCAGGCCCGTGGCTGGCAGGTGCGGGCCCTGCCGGTTGATCGGCGTGGGGTGGTGCGCCTGGATCGCTTTGAAGAGCTGCTACAGGCCCCGACCCGGCTGGTCTCGATAATCTGGGGCCAGAGCGAGGTGGGGGCGCTGCAGCCGATCGAGGCGATCGGCGCCCGTTGCCGAGCGGCTGGAGTGCCGTTCCACACCGATGCGGTGCAGGTGGTGGGCCACCGCAGCGTCAATCTGGGCCGCCTGCCGGTCGACCTGCTCAGCCTCACCGCCCACAAACTGCAGGGGCCGCGCGGGATCGGTGCTCTGGTCCTGGCGCCAGGGGTGGAGATCGATCCCTTGATCGGCGGCGGCGGCCAGGAGGGGGGACGCCGTGGCGGTACTGAGTCGGTTGCCCTCGCCGCCGGCTTCGCCGCCGCACTCGATCTGGCGGCCGCGCGGCTGTACGGCCATGGAGGACTCGACCCGCTTCTCCCCCTGCGCGACCGTTTGCTGGAGACACTCCTGGGTCTGGAGGGGGTGCGCCTCAGCGGACCCGATCCCGCCGATCCCGATGGACGCCTGCCCCATCACATCAGTCTCCTGGTTTCCGATGCCGCTGGCCGCCCGCTGGCGGGCCGGGCTCTGGTGCGGGCGCTGTGGCGCCACGGCTATGCGGTGAGCAGTGGTTCGGCTTGCAGCAGTTCCGCACGCGGAAGTTCTGTGCGCAGCAGCTCTGCCAGCACCGCAGGTCCCGGCGGGGATCCTCAGCGGCTGCGCCCGGATGCCAGCCCCGTACTGCTGGCCATGGGGTACAGCCCTGAGGAGGCGGCCAGCGGCCTGCGTCTCAGTCTCGGCCCGTGGCTGTGCGAGGCGGATCTGGAAGGATTTCCGGCGGCATTGCAGCAGGCCCGTGCCGACCTCGCAGCGGTTTCAGCCGGCGGTGACGGTCGGGATGGGTAGGGTCGCGCCGATCTCGCCCCTTGCCGATGCTTCCCGCCGATCTGCGCGCCGCCGAGTCGCAGGCCCTCGAGGCGCTGAAGGCCGCGTTCCTCGCCGACCCCAAGGGCCGCTGGACCGTGGAGTGGCGCTTTGAAGGGTTGCGGGTGCTGCCGGTGGTGCTGCGGCTGGCCGCAGCGTTGCTGGAGACGGGCCAGGAGCTGCGGCTGCTGTTCAGCGATGCCGGTGCCACTGCTCTGGCGAAGCGGGATGCTCCTGAGCTCGCCGGTTGCATCGCCAGTTTCAGCGACCAGATCCGTCGTCAGAGCGAGGCCTCGGGCAACGAGCTGCTGCTGCTCGTGGGCGCCAGCCAGGCGGACTATGAGCTGGTGGAGCAGGTCTGCGGTGGCCATCGCGGCGCCGTGGTGCTGGTGAACGGGTCCCTGGAGGATGCGGCGGTGGGGATCGGCAGCGTCGCCCGGGAGCGGCGGCGGGGCTTCCTGGCGGGCTGGCAGAGCGCCTACGCGCTGCTTCCCCAGGCGGAGGCAGCCCTGAAGCGGGCCTATCCCGGCCCCTGGGAGCTCTACCGCCTCGATCCCGATGGCTACCGCCTCTGCACGACGTTCGAGCAGAAGCCTGATGCCGAGCAGCAGGCTATGGCCCTGGCCGGAGAGGAGGGCCTTGATCTGGGCGGACAGATGCGGGTGCTGGATCAGTTCATCGAAGGCCTGCGCAACTGAGGGGCGACAGGTCTCTATCTCGGAAGTCAGCACCCCCGCATTCGCGTTGGGGCTTGAGGGCCATGGTTGCCCTCCTTACACTTCCCCCAAAGAAGGAGGCCCATGGCTGATTCCCCCGCATCCCGACCCCGCGGCTGGAGCCTGGTGGATGCAGGTGCAGCCGTTGCCGTGCTGCTGGCCGCCGCTGGCGTGATCTGGAGCCCCAAGTTGAGCAGTGCCGTGGCGAAGGCCACCGGTGATCTGCGGCCCGTCAAAGTCGTGGTGGACGTCAGGGGTGTCCCTGTGGCTGACCCCGGCGCCCTGATCTCCGCCATCGAGACGGAGCGCAAGGTAGCGATCGTGATTCGTAACCAGCCTCATGGCACCGTGGCGATCCAGAAGCTGATCCCACTTCAGAGCCGCCTCGTGGCCTTGCAGCCGAATGGCTCGGTGGTCACGGCGATTGATCCCAACCAGGCCGTCTTCGGCCGTTTTGATGCCCGGTTTGTGCTGGAGGGACAGGGCCGCAGGAGTGAGGGTGGGGTGGTCTTCGGCAACCAGAACCTCAAGATCGGGGCTCCGGTGGAGCTGGAGGGCAAGCAATACAGGGTGCAGGGTGTCGTTACCGGCCTCCAGGTCGGGGAGGGTTGAGATGCGTTCCTATCTCCTGTCCAAGCTGCACTGGGTTCAGCAGTCCTCCCGGCGCCACAGCCTGTCGCACCGGTCTGCTCTGGCCCTGACGGCCTTCAGTCTGCTGGCCACGCCGCTCAGCGCCTTTGCCCAGCAGCGCCCGGCGGTTCTGGCCTCGCCGCCTCCGGTGGCTCTGCAACCGGCCCTGCCGCTGACCCTGCCCGCCACGCCGCAGCCGGTGGGTCTGCCGCGACTTCAGGCCCAGGTGAGTTGCCCTGCACTGCAACAACGACTTCTGGCCGTCATCGGTGCTGAGCGATCGGTGTGGAGCGTGTCCGTGGCGGATGCCAGTGGCCGTCTGCTGGCGGATGTGAACGGCACTCTTCCCCGTATTCCGGCCTCCAACCAGAAGCTGGTCAGCACGGCTTTCGCCCTTGATCGACTCGGTCCGGATTATCACCTCAGCACCCGCCTGTGGCGTCTGCCCGATGGCACCCTGCGCCTCACCGGCGAGGGTGATCCCGACCTGGCGGTGCCGCAGCTTCAGCGCTTCGCCAAGCTGGCTCTCGGTGCTGGTGGTGGACCTGGTGTCGCGCCTGGGCTGGTCACCCTGCAACTGGCCGAGGAACCGGCCCAGGCCTGGTGGCCCAAGGGTTGGCATCCGGCCGATCGGGCCTACGCCTATGGCGCTCCGATCACGCGCCTTGCGGTCACCAGCAACGCCATTCACGATGCTGTGGCCAACCCGCCGGCCCGTCTTCAGGCGCTGTTGCAGAAACTGATGGTTCAGCAGGGAGGCAAGGCTCGACTGGCCGTGGTATCAGCCACCACACCCCTGCCAGCCGATGCGGTGCTGCTGCATGAGGAGGCCTCGCTGCCGATGTACGGGCTGCTCAGCCTGGCCAACACCGAGAGCCACAATTTCACGGCCGAGGTGCTGCTGCGCCAGGCCAGCGGCACCTGGGATCTTGATCAGGCCCGTCAGGCGGCCACCCTTTGGCTCACCGAGCAGGGCCTGCCGACCGAGGGGTTGCGGGTCGTGGATGGCAGTGGTCTGGACCGGGCCAACCGCCTCACCAGCCGGATGCTTGCAGCCCTGCTGCTGCGCATGGATCAGCACCCCTATGGCCGTCAGTACGTGGCCTCGATGGCGATCGCAGGCCAACGCGGAACCCTGCGCAATCTCTATGTGGGCACCCCGCTGCAGGGCCATTTCCACGGCAAGACCGGCACGATCAGCGGGGTGCGCTCGATCAGTGGCGTGCTCGATTCTGCGGATGGCACCCGCTACGTGAGTGCGATCTCCAATGGTGCGGCAGCTCCGAACACCACCATCGGTCAGGTGCTGCGCCAAGCGCAGACAGCTGGACTGTGCCCAGCGGTCTAGTCCGGCTGGGAGGGGGTGGCGGAGGGGGCTTCAGCCCCTGCCGCCGGCCACCTGCCGCAGCCGACCGGCGGCCCGGCGGGCCCTGCTGACCGATCCTCCAGAGCCCTCAGGACCCTCCGCTGGAGCGGGCGCAGAGGCAGCTGGCCGGCTGGAGGTGACGGACTCCTCCGTCTGCATCCGCACCAGCTCCCGGCGGCCGGCCAGCACGACCTGGCTGAGGTCCTTGAGGCGGCCTTCCAGTTCCCCGAGCACCTGCTCGGCATAGCGATTGGCCCCCTCCTGCACCGAGGCAGCTTCCTGACGGCTGCGGGTGATCAGTTGCTCACACTGCTGCTGGGTCTGTTGGCGGAACTGCAGAGCGTCGTTCTGCAGCCGTTCGGCTTCCGCCTGGCTTTCCCGCTGGATCCGCAGGCCTTCCTGGCGAATGCCTTCCAGTTCTTGCAGGCTCTGCTGACGGGACCGTTCGTGCTGTTCGACCAGCTGGCGGTTGCGTTCTGCCGCTTCCTGCTCCATCTGCTGGCGTCGGCCCTGGGCTTCCTGCTCGAGGTGCTGGCGCCTGGCTGCGAACTGCTGTTCCATCCCGGCGAGACGCCCCTGGTGCTCCTGTTCTGCCTGGGCAACCTGCTGGCGGGCTTGCAGCAGCACCTGCTCGCACTGCTGGCGGGCCTGTTCGCGCATCTCGGCGCTCTGCCGTTCGGCTTCCTGTCGTACGGACGCGTTCTGGATCAGCTGTTCCCGCTCCCGTCGCGCCTGGTTGACGATCTCCTCGGCCTGCTGGCGTGCCTTCTCGATGAAGCTCTCCCGCTGACGGATCAGCTCGTCCGCCTGTTCGATCTGGCTCGGCAGAGCGTCACGCAACGCATCCATGAGCTCGATGGCGTCCTGCTCGTTGACCAGCCGCCCGCCGCTGAAGGGGATGCGGCTGCCATCCAGAATGAGCTCCTCAAGCTGCTCCAGCTGATCGAGCACGGTGATGCGCAACTCGGACATCTCAGGCTGTCGTGGATGTCCGATTAAAGAGCCTGGCCAGATCTTCCGCCACTCCCGCCGGCACCATGTGACGCACATCCCCGCCGAAGCGGGCAACCTCCTTCACCACCGAACTGCTCAGGAAGCTGTGGTGCACTGCAGTGGCCAGGAACAGGGTTTCCACCGCCGGCGCCAGGCTCTTGTTGGTGTGGGCGATCTGCAGTTCGAACTCAAAGTCGCTCAGGGCCCGCAGCCCCCGCAGGATCACGGCGGTGCCGCACTGGCGGGCGAAGTCGACGGTGAGCCCGTCGAAGCTGCCCACCTCCACACCGGCGAGGTGAGCAGTGGCGGCCTGGATCTGCTCCAGGCGTTGTTCCAGAGTGAAGGCGGGGCGCTTGCCCGGGTTCTGCAGCACCGCCACCATCACGCCGTCGAACAGGCCGGCGGATCGCTCGATCAGGTCGAGGTGGCCCAGGGTGAGGGGATCGAAGCTGCCGGGGTAGAGGGCGCGCATCGCTCGGTTCCTGCTGGCGGCCAGCCTATGGGCTGCTTCACCTGCGGATGGCTTTCTAGAGTCAGGACAGCCGCGGGCGTCCGCGCCCTCCCCTGCCATGTCCGACCAGCCCGGCCTGAACGCCGAAGCCAAGAAGGTGCTCCTGCGCAAGATCCCCCATGGGGTGTTCATCTGCGGCGTGACCGAAGGCGAGGAGGTGAATGGCTTCACCGCCAGCTGGGTCACCCAGGGATCGTTCGAGCCGCCGCTGGTGGTGATGGCCGTGCGGGCCGATTCCACCAGCAACGGCATCATCCAGCGCACCAGACGGTTTTCCTTGAACGTGCTGAGCTCCGATCAGAAGGATCTGGCGGCCGTGTTCTTCAAGCCCCAGAAGGCCATGGGTGGCCGCTTTGATGCGGCACCCTTCAGTCTTGGCCCCCTCGGCCTGCCGATCCTCAACGACGCCCTGGGCGGCGTGGAGTGTGAGCTGGTGGGGCAGGTGGCCCACGGCGATCACACCGTCTTCGTGGCTGAGGTGAAGAGCGCTGTGCTGCACCGCGATGCCAGTGCCCTGGAGCTGAGCAGCACCGGCTGGCAGTACGGCGGCTGATCCCACGCAGCACCCGGTGGTTTGCCCCGTGGCTGAGTCCCTCCCCGAGCCCGCCGGGGCCACCCAGCGCCCCCTGATCCAACAGCCTGAGCGTCTGCGGGCCCGCCTCAAGGCGGTCCCTGCGGAGCCGGGTTGCTATCTGATGCGCGACGCCGACGATCGCATCCTCTACATCGGCAAGGCGAAGCTGCTGCGCAACCGGGTACGCAGTTACTTTCAGGCCTCCCAGGGGCACAGCCCCCGCATCGGCCTGATGGTGCGGCAGGTGTGTGAGATCGAGTTCATCGTCACCGACAGCGAAGCGGAGGCGCTGGCGCTGGAGTCGAACCTGATCAAGCAGAACCAGCCGCACTTCAACGTGCTGCTCAAGGACGACAAGAAGTATCCCTATCTCTGCATCACCTGGAGTGAGGCTTATCCGCGGTTGTTCATCACCCGCCGCCGCCGCCTCCGCAGCCCGCTGGATCGTTTCTACGGGCCCTATGTGGATGTGGGACTGCTGCGCCGCACCCTGGGCCTGGTCAAACGGGTGTTTCCGCTGCGGCAACGGCCCCAGCCGCTGCATCGGGATCGCACCTGCCTGAACTTTGATATCGGCCGCTGCCCGGGTGTCTGCCAGGAGAAGATCAGTTCAGACGACTACCATCACATCCTGCGCAAGGTGGCGATGATTTTTCAGGGGCGCAATGATGAGCTCCTGGAGTTGCTGCAGGTCCAGATGGAGCGCTATGCCGAGCGGCTCGATTTCGAGTCGGCAGCTCGGGTACGAGACCAGCTGCAGGGTCTGGCCAACCTCACCGCCGATCAGAAGATGAGCCTGGGGGACAGTTCCGTCTCCCGCGATGTGCTGGCCCTGGCGGCGAATGACCGGCTGGCGGCGGTGCAACTGTTCCAGATGCGTGCCGGCAAACTGGTGGGTCGGCTCGGTTTCACCGCCGATGCGGTGGCCCTTCCCGCTGCGGAGGAAGGAGCTGGCGGGGAGTTGCCAGCCGCGCCGGAGCGGCAGCAGGCCCTGGGCCGGATCCTGCAGCGGGTGATCGAGGAGCACTACAGCCAGGTGGAACCAGTGGAGATTCCGCCGGAGCTGCTGCTGCAATACCCCCTGCCTCAGCAGAGCCTGATTGAGGACTGGCTGGCGGAGCGGCGCGGCCGCCGGGTGAAGCTGGTGGTACCGCAGCGGCAGCAGAAGGCCGAGCTGATCGAGCTGGTGGTTCGCAATGCCGGCTATGAACTGGAGCGGGCCCAGCGCAGCAGTGAACAGAACACGCTGGCGACGGAAGATCTGGCCCAGCTGCTCGATCTGACCCATCCACCCCGCCGCATCGAGGGCTATGACATCAGCCACATCCAGGGCAGCGATGCGGTGGCCTCGCAGGTGGTGTTTCTCGATGGCCTGCCGGCCAAGCAGCACTACCGCAGGTACAAGATCCAGAGCAGTTCGATCCGCTCCGGCCACTCCGACGACTTCATGGCCATGGCCGAGATCATGCGTCGCCGCTTCCGCCGTTGGGCCCAGGCCAAGGCCGAGGGGGCGGATCTGCGTGAGCTGCGGCGAGCGGCCGATTCGGCGCTGCACACCGGCGGGCTCAATGACTGGCCGGATGTGGTGATGATCGACGGCGGCAAGGGGCAGCTCTCGGCGGTGATGGAGGCCCTGCGGGAGTTGAATCTCGACGAGGACCTGGTGGTCTGCTCCCTGGCCAAGCAGCGGGAGGAGGTCTTCCTGCCCGGTGCCCGGGAGCCGCTCGAAAGCGAGCCCGAGCAGCTGGGTGTCCAGCTGCTGCGTCGCCTGCGCGATGAGGCCCACCGTTTCGCTGTGAGCTTCCACCGGCAGCAGAGGGGGGAGCGAATGAAACGCTCCCGCCTCTCCGATATTCCGGGTCTGGGGCCCAAGCGCGTCAAGGAGCTGCTGGCTCACTTCCGTTCGATCGATGCCATTCAGCTGGCCAGTGCCGAGCGGATTGCCGAGGCTCCGGGGGTGGGGCCGGCCCTGGCGCAGCAGATCTGGGCCTATTTCCACCCGGATGCGGATGCTGACACCCCCGACATCAACACCGACACCGACACGGCACCAGCAGCGGATCAGGATCCACGCCTCACCGATTCCGCTCCTGACTGCGGCAGCCAGGAGAATGGAACCCCTCTGGAGCTCGCCGGTTGAGGCACATCGCTGGCCTGCTGCTGAGCCTTCTGACGGTGGCACTTCCCCTGCTGCTCCTGCCTCTGCCTGTCCCGCTGGCCCTGGCACCCAAGGCTCTGATGCCGCAGGCCCTGGCGGAGCCGGGCCTGTGCATCGGACCGGTCTGCGCAGATCAGATCACCCGCAGTGCCAAGCACCATTTCCAGCTGCGCCTGCGGGTGAGCGATCAGCAGGGGCACCACGAGCGGTTGGTGGTGGATTGCCGTGATGGGCGCCTCAGCCCGGCGACGGGACCGGTGGAGCGGGGCTATGTGGCGGCGGTGACCCGGCGCGCCTGCCGTCTCAGCGGTGAGCCGATTGGCTGACCTCGCGCCCAGGCTGGGGGTATGGGTGCTGATCGATCAGCTCAGCGCCGATCAGGCCGCCCTGGCCAGCATCGGGCCGGGGCAGGCGCGGGTGCTGTTGGTCGAGAGCGCCGCGGGACTCCGCCGCCGGGCGTCTCATTGCCAGAAGCTGGTGCTGCAGTGGAGCGCCCAGCGGCACTTCGCCATCGCGCTGCGGCAGGTGGGCTGGGAGGTGGATCACCGTGAGGCGGCCAGCTCCGGTGAGGCGGTGCGGGGCTGGATCGCCGAGCACCGGATCGAGGAACTGCGTCTGATGGAGCCGGCGGACCGGGAGTTTCGCCAGGCCATCGATGCCCTGCGGCTCCCGGTGCGCCTGGTGTGGCTGCCCAGCAACGCCTTCCTCTGGAGCCGGGAGGCGTTCTCGGCGTGGGCCGGGCGCCAGAAGCAATGGCGCCTGGAATTCTTCTACCGCGAGGGGCGCCGCCGTTTCGGCGTGCTGCTGGAGGGGGAGGGCAAGATGGCCCGTCCCCTGGGTGGCCAGTGGAACTTCGATGCCGACAACCGCAAGGCACCGCCGCGGGGGCTGGAGGGTCCGGCACCGTTGGTCTTTGCCCCGGATGCGATCACCGAGGCGGTGATCGAGCGGGTGGAGCGGCTGCAGGAGCAGCGGCGCGCGGAAGGGCTGCCGCCACTGCCGGGCAGTCCCCGTCCCTTCGGCTGGGGGGTGAGCCGGCAGCAGGCCCTGGCAGTGCTGGAACACTTCATTGCCACCCGCCTCGATGGCTTCGGGCCGTATCAGGACGCCATGGTTCAGGGGCAGCCCACCCTCTGGCATGCGCTGATCTCGCCCTATCTGAACCTGGGGCTGCTCCATCCGCTGGAGGTGATCCGCCGGCTGGAGACGGCGGGCCTGGAGCGGGGGACGCCCCTGGCGGGGCTGGAGGGGGTGATCCGCCAGATCCTCGGCTGGCGCGAGTACACCCATGGCCTCTACCACTGGTTCGGTGAGGCCTATGCCACCAGCAATCACTTCGGCCACCAGCGACCCTTGCCGGCGTTCTTCGAGGAGCTGGGCGGCAGCGGCATGGCCTGCCTCGACACGGTGCTGGCGGAGGTGAAGGCCACCGGTTACGCGCACCACATCCAGCGGCTGATGGTGCTGGCGAACTACGGCCTGATCGCCGGCCTCGATCCCCAGGCCCTCACCGCCTGGTTCCATCGCATGTTCATCGACGGCCACGACTGGGTGATGCAGACCAATGTGCTGGGGATGGCCCTGTTCGCCGATGGCGGGCGCCTGGCGAGCAAGCCATATGCCGCCAGCGGCAACTACATCCGCCGCATGAGCAACTACTGCCAGGGCTGCCGCTACGACCCCCGCCAGCGCAGCGGCCCGCAGGCCTGCCCGCTCAATGCCCACTACTGGGATTTCCTCGCCCGCCACCAGCACGACCTGAGCCGCAACGGCCGCATGACGCTCGTGCTGCGCCAACTGGAGAAGATCCCTGCGGAGGAACTGACGGAGATCCGGGCGACGGCGGAGCTGCACAGTGACGGCTGGCCTCTCGGCGATCAGAGTCGCGGTCGGGGCTGAAAGCCACCCCTCCCGAGACCGCGAGATGCCACATCTGCCGGGATCCAGATCGCTGGAGCGGCAGGTGAGCTGGATTGCGCCGCCCGGCCTCAGCCTGGAGTTGGAATGGCCGAAGGGCCTGCGGCAGCGGATCGTGTTCCACGCCGTGCCCACCAATCCCCAGGACACGCGAGTCAGCCGCTTCTTCGTCCGCAACGACACCGAAGAGCAGGTGTCGGCTGCTGCCATGGTGCGGTTCGAGCGGGGCCTGATCGATCAGGACCGGGCGATTCTCACCGCCGTGGCCGCCGTGCTCGAGCCCTGGCCGATAGGAGAGCATCTGATCGAAGCCGACCAGCCGATCGCCCTGATGCGCCAGCGACTGATGGATCTGCTTCAGTTGCGCTGAACCAGCAGATCGCGGGGGTTTGGTTTGTGGCCGACGGCGATCGGGCTGGCGGTGATCGCCTCCAGGTAGCGGAAGAAGCGATACAGCGGCGGGTCATTGACGTTGGCATGACCAACCGGAATGCGGCCGCCACCCAGCAGCTCTGCCTGGCCTTCGATGAAGGGGCGGCCCTCGTCGTTGTTGTGATTGGAGAGATCCCGCAGTGCCCTGAGCGCAGCGTGGTGGTGTGCCGCGATCGTCGGGCACGAACAGCACCGCCAGATGCAACCCATCATCCAGTTTGTTGAGCCACAGATTGGGGGCGCCTCCCACCTGACAACGACAACGTCATCCTATGGAGGAAGGCGTTACCTATCGAACGAACGCTTCAATGGGTGAGCCATGGTTCATCCCCTGCTGAAAGGGAGGATTGGATCGGCTGAAACTAGCGGATTCAAGAGCTTGGATCTCTCAAATGAGAAACAGCACTAAATGGGAGGGATTTCGGAAATATGGATCTTAAGGAGAATGGATCTGAAAAGAGGAGTGAGTTCTAAGGATACCTTTTCTTGGGCGATCAGCTGTCAAGAGCGTCTAACCTTCATTGTATGGCTGCTGTCGACAAGGATGACCATTGCTGATAACTGCTGTTGAACTGCCTTGCCCGTTAACCAGGCATGCAATGGCGAAGAATGCGGCCATTGAGGATGTTTTGGATCAATCCCTGGCGAGGTTTTTTGCTGTGATCAGCAAGAGATGTCTGAATCGAATGATCGGGGAACAAACAGTGCACCCCTCCAATCCGTTCAGCGTTCAGGCCCATCCAGTCGAGGCTTGTCATCCACTGATGGGGGGGGCAATGCTTGCGGTGTGGGCATCGGATGGATCGGACAGGCCCACGCCATCAAAGAGGTGGCGGCCGGGCGCCTCCGGGGAGGGATCGAACCAATACTGTTCCACCAGCGTCAGGAAAGCCTCGCGCGGCAGCAGGCCTGCCGGCAAACCCAGGCCGGCGAGCATTGCATCGAGGTTGGCGGCGATGCTGCCGGTGGGATGGCCGTAGGCGGAGGCGAAGGCCGCCAGGTCGTCGAGGCAGAGCATGCCATCGCCATCGAGGTCGAGCACGTCGAAAAAACCACCGGCGGACCGGGCGATGAACCGCCGTGCACCATCCGGATCGGCCTGGAAGGCAGCGAACACCCGCGCGTGGGAGGCCACGAACTCCACCTGAGTCACCAGTCCGTCATGGTCGCTGTCTCGACGCGCGTTTTCGTGCCTGTAGGTGTCGAGAAGAAGCTGCAGCAGATTCGGGAAGGGAGTCCTCCGACCCTGCCAGCGCTGAGCGAGCTGAGCAGCCACCGGCTCGAAATCGCCGCGCAGGGTGTGGCGTCCGTCGCCATCGCGGTCGTAGAAGGCAAACAGGCGGAGATAGCGGTGGATCAGCTGGACCGGCAGATGCCCTGCCGGGGCCTGGGGCGCCGGGCGCTCAGGTCGTTCAGAGCCGTTCACCATCCATTGGACCGGGGGAATCAGCTGACGCTACCGGCACTGATGGCACCCATGGGGCCTGGCACGCCCCTGACATTGCATCGGGAACCAGGGCAACGTTCCCCTGGCGGTGGCCAGTGCGATCAACACCGCAGGATGCCCGCCCTGGCCAGGACCGATGATGCCTGACTCAGCCAGTCTTCCTTTCAATATGTATGTCCTGCCGACTGGCCCCAGCGGTACCGGATATCCATGGATGGTCGTTCAGCGGATTCCGATGCGTTCCCGGCTCGTCCCCGTCCTGGGTGCCCTCGTGCTGCTGGCCGGTCTGATGCCGCCTGCCGCCCAGTCCCGCCCCGCGACGGGCGAACTGAGGGCCGTGGTCTTCGATGCCGTTCTGCCGTTCATCGAGAAACGGGGCGACAGCTATGAGGGTCTCGCCGTTGATGTGCTGAGCGCCGTGAAAGACGAGGCGGGGGCCACGAGCCTCCGCTTCCTGCCTGCGGCCAGCATCGATGAAGGGTTCGAGGCCATCACCTCCGGCAAGGCCGACATCGCCTGCGGCGTGGCCTTCACCTGGCCCCGAACCCGGCAGGTGCTCTTCACCCTTCCCTTCGCCATCGGCGGCACCCGCCTGCTGGCGCCCGCCGGTGTCGATGGCACACCTGACTCCCTGAGCGGCAGAACCGTGGGGGTGGTGGACAACTCCGCCGCCGCCCAGGTGATCGCCAGTGTGGTGCCTGCGGCCAAGCTCAGGGGATTCAAGACTCCGGCAGAGGCCCTGGCCGCTTTGAATGACAACACGGTGGACATCCTGGCAGGCTCAAGCCTCTGGCTGGCCGCCAACAGGGGGTCTGGCAACAAGATGCTGGTGCCCGACTACCCCTATGCCCGAACCGGCATCGGTTGCATCGTGGCGCAGAACAATCCTGGCTTGCTGACCGCCGGCAACCTGGCCATCGCCCAGATGATGCAGGCCTATGTGGACGGCGACAGCGGTTCCCGTGAGATGGTGAATCGCTGGGTGGGACCGGGCAGCGCCATCAAACTGTCTGAAGAGCAGATCGGCGACTTCTACCAGATGATCCTGACCTCCACGGCGGAGATTTCCACCACTGTGAAGCCACCGAATGCGAATGAGCAGGGCCCCGAGTGAATCTCCCCCTCTGATTCCGCTTCCCTGAGTGTCATCCCCAACCCCAGCCTGTTGCATCGATGAAACGTTCCCTGATCACCTTCCAGGTTCTTCTGGCCTGCAGTGCCACTCTTTGCCAGAGCGCCGACGCCTCGGTCTTTTATGGCCAGCCCGATCCTGCCAACAGCCTCGACAGCCGCATCGAGACCGTCAGAAATGGTGACTGGAGCAACCTGCTGCGACCCACTGCCGTCGAGGGCGAGCAGATTGCCAAGAGCAAGTGGGGGAACGGCGGTGGTCACGCCTTCAAGAACACCCGTGGCAGCGGCAAGTGGAGCAATGGCAAGGGCGGCGCCAAGTGGAGCAACAGCCGCCCCACCTGGAGCAATGGGTCCTACCGCGGCGGCTGGGGGAATGGGGGCAGCTCCGCCTGGCGCAACGGGGGCGGTGATGCCTGGCGCAATGGGTCTGGTCGTACGTTCATCAACTGGTGATCCGAGCCTTCTCTTCCGGGCCTGATCTCAGCCGTTTCGGCCCCATCGGCCTGGTGGTGGTGCAGTCGACCTCCCTGTGCAACCTCGACTGCTCCTACTGCTATCTGCCGGATCGCCAGAAGAAACGGGACTTCGACCTCAGCCTGCTGCCTCTGCTGATGCAGCGCATACTGGAGAGTCCCTATTGCGGACCGGAGCTTGCCCTGGTGTGGCATGCCGGCGAGCCGCTCACTCTGCCCTGCAGCTGGTACGACCAAGCCACCGCGATCATCCAGCGGTCGTTGCTGGAGTGGCAGGCGGAGGAGATCGAATTCACGCAGCATGTTCAGACCAACGCCACCCTGATCAACGACGGCTGGTGTGAATGCTTCCGTCGCAACAGAATCGTGGTGGGCATCAGCGTGGATGGCCCCGAAGATATTCACGACGCCAACCGTCGATTCCGCAACGGCCTGGGGTCCCATGCCCTGGCGATGAAGGGGATCGAGGCCCTGCATCGCCATGACCTGCCCTTCCACTGCATCTCCGTGATCACGGCGGCAGCGATGGAGCAACCGGAGCGGATCTACCGCTTCTTCCGCGACAACGGCATCAGCGCCGTGGGGTTCAACGTGGAGGAACAGGAGGGGATTCATACCAGCTCCTCGATGCAGGGGCAGGAACGGGAAGAGCAATACCGGCACTTTCTGCGAACGTTCTGGGATCTGAGTGAGCAGGACGGCTTTCCCGTCATCCTGCGGGAGTTTGATCAGGTGATCGGGCTGATCCAGGATCAACGCCGCATGCAGCAGAACGAACTCAACCGGCCCTTCTCGATCCTGAGTGTCGATGCCCTTGGGAATTTCTCCACCTTCGATCCCGAGCTGCTCTCGGTGGCTAGCGACACCTATGGCAGTTTCAACCTCGGCAATCTGCGAGAGATGTCCCTGGTGGAATCCACCACCACCGACCGCTTCCACCGCCTCTGGGGAGACATGACGGCAGGTGTGGCGAACTGCCACCAGAGCTGTGAGACTTTCGGCTTCTGCGGCGGTGGAAACGGCAGCAACAAGTTCTGGGAGCACGGCAGCCTGCGGGCGAGTGAGACCCACGCCTGCCGCTTCGGCACCAAGATTCCCGTGCAGGTTCTGCTGGAGCGCTTCGAGGCAGGGCCGCCCCTGCAGCCCTCCCCTGGTGAGCCAAGCGGCGCCTGAGTGCACCATGCCCCTGCACTGGCTCTTTCCTACCCCTGTCCTGCAGGAGGATCTCCAGCCGGATGCTGCCACCGCAGCGGCAATGGAGGCTTTCCTTGCCCAGTTGGACCGGACCGTGTATCAGCACGAACGATTCTCCAGCCGCAACAATCTCACCGGTGATGTGCTGGCGGAGCTCGGGATGGATCAACTGCACCGCCTGGGCGAATTCCAGTGGCTCAACCGCCAGCTGGCCCACTATGCCGGCCTGTTTCTGGAGAAACTGATTGGCCCCGATCACGGACTGGAGCTGCACATCCAGAAGGCCTGGTCGGTGATCTGTCCGTCCCAGGGAGGTGAACTGGATGCCCACACCCATCCCAATGCCCAGCTCAGTGCCGTGTTCTACGTCCGAATGGAGCCCGACAATCCCACCGGACAACTGGAATTCCAGGCTCCGGAGACCTATTTCAGCCACAGCATGACGCTGCCCTATGCGGCGGCTGCCGTCAGTGGGGGAGTGTTTGCTGCGCAGACCCATCGGTTGCTGATCTTCCCTTCCGATCTGCGCCATCGCGTCACCCCCTATGAAGGTCGCAGCAGCCGGTATTCGGTGTCCTATGACCTGGCGCTGACCACGCCGCCGGGAGCAGGGCGCGAGATGCAGGTGCCCCATCCCCTCGATTGGGTTCCCCTGTCTCTGGTTTGACCAGCCGCTGTGGGTCGCTCCATATCGGGAATGCGCGAAGCCAGACCATGGAAAGAAGTTCAGATGGAAAGCCATTGAGTCAGTGCCTTCGGACCAGTGTTCTTCTTCTTCTTCAGCCTGAAGACAGGCTCCTGCTGCAGTCTGAAGACAGGCATCTGATCGTTCCAGAACCCCTCGGCCCCGCAGCCAAACAGCATCATCAGGACGCATCATCGAGACGGTGGCATCCTGTTCGCGTCCCATGCATGGGACGAAATCAGCGAGGAAGCACCGATGCCCAATCGAAGCTGACGCCTCCAGGGGCAGAGACACTCCTCCGCTGTCCCTCCCTGGGTACGCAGGGCTGGGACTGACGACATCAGGTCCAGGGCGCAGGCCTCGATCTGAAACCCCAGCAAGAAGCAAGGGCTCGTGCCAATGCCGCCTCGACAATGCCGGGTTGCCAGAGCGCCGCTTCCTGCCTCGCCGGCAACCGGCACCCCATCCGAACATCCCGAACCCCCGGCCCTAGCCTGTATCGACCCGACCGCCCTGCCGCATGCCCCTGGCCTTCGCCTGGCCGCCCGAGGCCTATCTGTGGTTCAAGACCCTCCACATCGTGGGGGTGGTGGTGTGGTTCGCCGGGCTCTTTTACCTGGTGCGACTGTTCATCTACCACCGCGAGGCTGAGGAGCTCGAACCCAGCCTGCGCTCTGCCTTCCAGCAGCAATACGCCTTGATGGAGCGGCGTCTGGCCAACATCATCACCACCCCCGGCATGGTGGTGGCGGTGGTCTGCGCAGCCGGCCTGCTCAGCGTGAATCCCGCCTGGCTGCACCAGGGTTGGATGCACGCCAAGCTCGCCTTTGTGGCGGCGCTGCTCGCGTACCACGCCTTCTGTTATCGGCTGATGGGCCAGTTGCAGCAGGGCAACTGCGGCTGGAGCCCGAAGCAGCTGCGGGCCCTCAATGAGCTGCCCACCCTTCTGCTGGTGGTGGTGGTGATGCTGGTGGTGTTCAAGAACCAGTTCCCTACCGGCGCCGCCACCTGGTTCATCGTGGCCCTGGTGGTGTTCATGGCCGCCTCGATTCAGTTCTATGCCCGCTGGCGTCGTCTGCGGGCCGAACGGCTGGCGGCGGCCGACTCGCTGGTGGGCTGACGGTATGCGCTGCCAGCCTGGCCTCGAACCCCGCGTTCTTCCTGCCGCGTCGAGATCGCGGCCCCGCTGCTGATGGTGACGTCGTTCCCCCAGCTGCGTGGCGAGGCGGCCAACCACCCTCTGGCCAGGGTGCTCCGAACAGTCTCGGCAGACAGCTGCCCGGGTCGGCTCAATTTCCATTGCCACACCACCTGCAGCGACGGCAGCCTGCATCCCCGCGAGCTGGCCCGCCAGGCCGCTGCGATCGGTCTGGAACATTTCGCGGTGACGGATCACCACTCCATGGCGGCCTGTCCGCAGGTGCAGGCGGCCCTGAATGAACTGGCGTCTGAAGGGGTGACCGTTCCCACCCTCTGGAGTGGTGTCGAGATCAGCTGCCTGCTGGAGGGTTGTCTGGTGCATGTGCTGGCCCTGGGCTGCAGCCCGGACCATCCCGCCCTTGCGATCTACCTGCGCGGCGAGGCGGTGGTGGGACCGGCGCTTCGCTCCGAGGCCGTGGTGGCGGCCATCCGCTCCGCTGGAGGCCTGGCCTTGCTGGCCCATCCGGCCCGCTACCGGCTGAGTCACCAGCGCCTGCTGACGGCCGCCGCCACCCAGGGATTTGACGGGGCCGAGGCCTGGTACGACTACGCCATGCAGGGTCGCTGGGCGCCGACACCGCTGGTGTGCGAAGCAATCGCCGGCGCTCTGGCTGAACGTGGCCTTTTGCAGAGTTGTGGTACCGATACCCATGGGTTGGAGCTGCGGGGCCGCTAGGCTCAGTTGACGCCTTTCTTCAACGCCGATGGGCCTCTTCGATCGTCTGCTCGGTTCCCGTAACGCTGCGGCGGCCTCGAAGCCGGCCTCCAAACCCAAGAAGGAAGCCGAAGCGTTCTTCCTGGAGCCAGACGCCTCCACCAGCATGGGGGATGTGAACTTCATGCGGCGCTCCAACACGATTCGCCATACCTTCCCGGGTACGGCTGATAACCCTGGCAACAAGGAGATGGTGCAGGAGGTGGCCTCGATGGAGGCGCGTCTGGAACGGGCCTCGGAAGGACTCCCCGGCATGGCTTCCGCCAGCGCTGAGATGAATCTCACCGGCGGTGTGCCCAAGCCGGTCAAGAAGACCTTTGCCAAGCAGATGTCCGCCGCTGAGCTGGAGCAGCGGCTCAAGGGCTCGGCCGTGACCGGGGTGAACGTCCCGGGTGGGGCCGCTGGCGCCAGGAAGCAGAACGACACCGACGCCAACGACCAACCGGCGATCACCCGTCAGCAGGGCAAGCCCGGATCGATCGATCCGTTCAAGTCCATGGTCAAGGATCTCAACGCCTGAGCGGCAGGCTGCTGGGGCGCTTGATCAGGCCCTAACGGGCTTCGATCAAGGCCTCACTGTCCAGAACCAGCTGGCGTAGCTGGTCCAGCTGGTTCTGGTTCGCGCTCTCCCAGAGTCCGCGGTGGTGGGCCTCCAGCAGTCGTTCGGCCATATCTCGCAGGGCCCAGGGGTTGGCGCCCTGCAGGAACTGGCGCACGGCTGCATCCCCCAGCCAGCGGTCACAGAGAGCTCCATAGCTCCAGTCCGGTACCCGGCCGGTGCTGGCGTCGTAGGCGAACAGGTAATCCAGACTGGCCGCCATCTCGAATCCTCCCTTGTAGCCGTGCTCGCGCATGGCATCGATCCAGCGGGGGTTGAGTACGCGGCTGCGCAGCACCTTGTCGAATTCCCGTTCCAGCCGATGCAGGCGCGGCCGCTGGCTGCGGGAATGATCGCCGAACCACAGGGCCGGAGCTGAGCCACTGAGCGCTTCAGCGGCGGCGCTGAGGCCTCCCTGGAACTGGTAGTAATCATCCGAGTCGAGCAGGTCGTGCTCGCGGTTGTCCTGGTTGTGCAACACCACCTCAACGTGGCGCAGCCGCCGCTCCAGACCGCTGCGATCGATGCGGGCGTCAATCGCCCCGGGGGCCAGAGCCGTCAAGCCGGCTGAGCTGCCCAGACCGGCGTCCCCGTCATACCGCCACTGACTCCAGTTGAGGAAGGCCTCCCCCAGATCGCGGCGCTCCTCCCAGTGGCCGCTGTCGATCAGGCCCTGCAGACCGGCGCCGTAGGCCCCTGGCGCCGATCCATAGACACGGCCGCTGTGGCCCTCGCGGCGGGCCGCCGCCGCCAGGGGATTGGACTCCTCGGGTTCATCCAGCGCCGCCACCATGGCCGTGGCCCGGTTGATCCAGCCCACCAGCTGGGGAAAGGCGTCGCGGAACAGCCCCGAGATCCGCAGGGTCACGTCCACCCGTGGCCGCTGCATCACGCGCAGGGGAATCAGCTCGAGATCCACCATCCGCCGGGTGGGTCCGTCCCAGACCGGTTGCACCCCCAGCAGGGCCAGGGCCTGGGCGATGTCTTCGCCACCGTTGCGCATCGTGGCTGTGCCCCACACCGACAGGGCCAGGCAGCGCAGGTCGTCGCCCTGCTCCTGGAGGTGCAACTCCAGCAGAAGGGCGGCACTGCGGCGTCCCAGATCCCAGGCCGCTTCGGTGGGCAGGCCCCGCAGATCGACCGAATAGAAGTTGCGGCCCGTGGGCAAGAGATCGGGGCGGCCGCGGGTGGGGGCACCGGAAGGCCCGGCGGCGATGCGCTCGCCGGCCAGTCCCCGCAGAAAGGCCTGCTGTTCGGCATCGCCACAGGCCAGCAGCCGTGGCAGCAGAACGGTCTGGACCCTGTCCAGGGCGGCTGCCGTGCTGGCGCCCCACACCGGCGGCTGGGCTGCAGCTGTGACCCCGGAATCGCTGTCTTCAGGGTCCTTCAGCAGCGGTTGGAGCAGCGCCAGAGCGGCCTGCTCCAGCAACACCACACCATCGCCCACGTGGCGCAGGGGTACCGAGCACTGCTGAGCCTGCAGCGCCTGCAGACGTTGCCGGTCGAGCTCGCTCAGGCGCGCCTCCTCCGGATCGCTCCAGGGGTCGAGGTCGAGGTTGAGGTCCCGGGCCAGCGCCTGCGTGAAACCCGGTTGGCGGTCCTGCGGTGCGCGGGCCAGGCAAAGCAGCAGTTCGGTCAATTTGCCGGCCGACGGCAGGGTGCCGTAGGTGTGCAGCCCCAGGCGGATCTGAGCCTCCTTCAGCTCGCAGAGATAGCCATCGGCTGCCTCAAGGCGCTCCTCCAGGGTCCGGATGGCAGTCGATTCTTCCTCTTCCTGGCAACTGCCGGGCTCCAGGGGAAATTCCAGTCCCTCCAGACGTTCGGCCAGCCGCCTGCGCAGGGAGATGGCGCGTTCGCTGCCCAGTTGGCAGGCCTCCCAGTATTCGTCGAGCAGTGCCTCCAGTTCCTGCAGGTCGCCATGGAGCCCGGCCCGCCCCAGCGGTGGGGTGAGGTGATCGAGGATCACCGCCTGGGCCCGGCGCTTGGCTTGCGACCCCTCGCCCGGGTCATTGACGATGAAGGGATAGAGGTGCGGCATCGGCCCCAGGGCCCATTCCGGATAGCAGTCGGACGAGAGGCCCAGGCCCTTGCCGGGCAGCCATTCGAGATTGCCGTGCTTGCCCACATGCACCACCACCTGGGCTGCGAAGCTCTGCCGCAGCCACAGGTACTGGGCCAGGTAGGCATGGGTGGGCGGCAGATCGGGGCTGTGATAGCTGAGGCTGGGATCGCGGTCATAGCCCCGTTCCGGCTGGATCAGCAGCACCACCCGCCCGAAGCGCAATCCACGGATCGGAAAGCCGGCCGCCTCCAGGCCGCCATCCCGCTCCGGCGGACCCCAGACGGCTTCCAGCCGCTCCCGGCCTGCCGGCGGCAGGGATGCGTACCACTGCACGTAGCACTCCAGGGTAAGATGGTCCAGGGCCGGCCGGTGACCGCTCTCGGGGTCGTTGCTGCGGCCCGCCAGCAGGCGCTGGATCAGGGCGTCGCCATCGGCGGGCAGTGCCGGCTCGTGACGGGTAGCACCAAGGGCAAGGTCCTGGTCGGGATCCGCCAGGTCGTAGCCGGCCTGCGCCAGCCACTGCAGCATCAGGGCGGCGCTGGCTGGCGTGTCCAGACCGACACCGTTGGCCAGGCGACTGTTGCGCGTGGGGTAATTGGCCAGCACGAGTGCCACGCGCCGCTCCGCGGCCGCAGTCGTTCGCAGGCGGATCCAGTGGGCCGTGAGCTGGGCGATCCAGGCCAACCGCTCCGGGTCGGGCCGGTAACGCGTCAAGGCCACGGATAACCGTTCACTGGCTTGCTCGGTTTCCTTGAAGGCGCCGATGCGGGTGGTGAGCCGGCCATCCAATTCCGGCAACGCCACCTGCAGCGACAGATCCACCGGCCCGAGGCCAATGCTGCTGGCCTGCCAGGTGGCGCGCGGCTGGCCGCTGGTGAGCAGCTGCAGCACCGGCACATTCAGGGCCTCCCACAGCGGCGCCCCCAGCCCTGCCTCCGAGACGCTCACCGAGGCAAAGGCGGTGGCACAGAGCACCGCCTGCACTTGTTCGCGGCCCAGGAGGTCGGCCACGCCCCGTTGCACGACCGCATCCCGCAGTCCGCTGACCCACAGGGCCCGGGGACAGAGCCCCTGCCCCCGCAAGGCCTTGAGACAGTCCTCCACCAGGGCCAGATCGCCGGCCTGGTGCAGGGCCCGGTAAAGCAGCAGCCCCACCCGCGGGCCCGGATCGTTCTGCCAGTCGTGGGGCAGGGGATCGGCCAGCGGGCTGGGCTGCGGCGGGACCACTTCCCGCCCCTCCAGGAGACAGCGCAGGCTGCGCAGCATCCGACGCAGGTTCTCCGCCCCGCCTTCCCGCAGGCAGCCGGCCAGGCCGATGGCTAGAGCTGGTGGGACGCTGCCCAGGTTCGCCAGGGCACGGTCTTCGTCGGCGGTGCCGGCCAGCACCACCAGCGCTCGTCTGTCTGGATCCTGCTGCCACCAGTCCTGCAGGCGCTCCAGGCCATAACTCCAGTGACCCTTCCCCCCCAGCAGGCGCACCACCACCATCCGGGCTGCTGCCACTGTGCTGGCGACGTAATGATCGATCACGGCCGGATGGACCAGCGCCGCCAGGTTGAGGGCGTGAAGGTCACTGCCGAGCAGATCCGGCTCAGCCACCAGCAGGGCTTCCAGCGCCACGATGTCGGTGTCGGCACTGGTGAGCAGCAGCACCGGCGCCGCTGGCTGTTCAACGAACGCTCCCTGCGCCGCCTCCTCGGCTGAACCTGGAACCGTGGCCAATCGATGCATGGCCTCATCCTGGGTGCTTGCGGGCACGGTCGGGGCCTGGCAGTGAGAAGATCGCTCCAGAAACGCCGGTCCGATGCATCAGTTCCTCCCCTATGCCTGGTTCGGCGGTCAGTGCGTGCCATTTGCAGAGGCGACCCTGTCGGTGGCCACCCACGCGCTCCATTACGGCACCGGCGCGTTCGGGGGGATGCGGGCGATCCCCAATCCAAGCGATTCCAGTGAGATTCTGCTGTTTCGTGCCGATCGCCATGCGCGCCGCCTCAGTCAGAGCGCGCGGCTGCTGCTCACGGAACTGAGCGAGGAAACGATCCATGCAGCCATCCACGCGTTTCTGCAGGCGAACAAACCCACCTGTCCGGTTTATCTGCGGCCATTCGTCTACACCAGCGATCTGGGCATCGCCCCGCGCCTGCACGACATCCAGACCGACTTTCTGATCTACGGCATTGAGCTGGGCGACTATCTGTCTCCCGAAGGGGTGAGCTGCCGCATCAGCTCCTGGACCCGCCAGGAAGATCGCTCTCTGCCGCTGCGCGGCAAGATCTCCGGCGCCTACATCACCAGTTCCCTGGCGAAAACAGAGGCAGTGCGCAGTGGCTTTGATGAAGCTCTGCTGCTCAACAGCCGCGGCAAGATGAGCGAAGCCAGCGGTATGAATCTCTTCATCGTGCGCGATGGTGTGCTGATCACACCCGGCGTGGATCAGGATATCCTTGAGGGCATCACCCGGGCCAGTGTGCTGGAACTGGCCCGCGACATGGGCATCCCCACCCTGGAGCGACCGGTCGACAAGACCGAGCTCTTTGTGGCCGATGAAGTGTTTCTCAGTGGAACCGCAGCGCGGGTCACACCGGTTCGGCGGGTGGAAACCACCGACCTTCCCGTGCAGAGACCGATCATGGAACGGCTGCGCGAACGCCTCACCCTGATCACGGAGGGCCGGGATCCCGCCTATGACCATTGGGTGACGCGCATTCGCCTCGAGGCCTGAGCGACAGGAACACCCGCAGATGGTCATCACTGCCCCCTCCTCTCCGACCGAAGGTTCTGCCAACGCAGGGCCCCGTCAGCAGCGCACTGGATTTCTGGAGCGCCTTCATGGCCCCCATCGTCCGGTGTTGGTGTTCGACGGCGCCACCGGCACCTCGCTGCAGCAGATGAATCTGACGGCCGAGGATTTCGGTGGGGCTGCCCTGGAGGGTTGCAACGAGGTTCTGGTGATGTCCAGGCCCGATGCCGTGCAGGCGGTGCACCGCCAGTTCCTTGAAGTTGGCGCCGATGTGATCGAGACCGACACCTTCGGTGCCACGTCCCTGGTGTTGGCTGAATACGACATCGCCGATCAGGCCTTCGCCCTGAACAAACGGGCCGCCGCGTTGGCCCGTGAGATGGCCGATGCCTACAGCACCCCCGACAAACCGCGCTTCGTGGCGGGTTCGATGGGTCCCACCACCAAGTTGCCCACCCTGGGCCACGTTGCCTTCGAGACGATGCGGGCCTCCTTCCAGGAGCAGGCCGAGGGCCTTCTGGCGGGAGATGTGGATCTGTTCATCGTCGAGACCTGCCAGGACGTTCTCCAGATCAAGGCGGCCTTGCAGGGCCTGGAGGCGGCATTCAAGGCCACAGGTGAGCGAAGGCCTCTGATGGTCAGCGTGACCATGGAGACCACCGGCACGATGCTGGTGGGTTCGGACATAGCCGCCGTGGTGGCGATCCTGGAGCCCTTTTCGATTGATGTGCTCGGCCTCAACTGCGCCACTGGCCCGGAGCAGATGAAGGAGCACATCCGCTACCTCAGCGCCAACAGTCCCTTTGTGGTGAGCTGCATCCCCAATGCCGGCCTGCCCGAGAACATCGGCGGGGTGGCCCATTACCGGCTGACGCCGCTGGAGATGAAGCTGCAGCTGCTGCACTTCGTCGAAGATCTCGGCGTCCAGGTGATCGGAGGCTGCTGTGGCACCACCCCCGCCCACATCGGCGCCCTGGTGGAGCTGGCGGCCGAGCTCAGCCCAGCCCCCCGCGAGGTGCGTCGCTCCGATGCACTCCAGGCTGCCGATGGCGATGCCACCCACAGCGGCCCGCGGCCGTTGTTGCGCTACGAGCCCGCTGCTGCCTCGATCTATGGCACCACGCCGTATCACCAGGACAACTCCTTCCTGATCATCGGCGAGCGGCTCAATGCCAGTGGCAGCAAAAAGGTGCGCGAACTGCTGGCGGCGGAAGACTGGGACGGTCTGGTGGCCGTGGCCCGCAACCAGGTGAAGGAGAACGCTCACGTGCTTGACGTCAACGTCGATTACGTGGGCCGCGATGGTGAACGCGACATGCACCAGCTGGTGAGCCGGTTGGTGACCAATGTCAATCTGCCGTTGATGCTCGATTCCACCGAGTGGCAGAAGATGGAGGCCGGCCTCAAGGTGGCCGGTGGCAAGTGCATCCTCAACTCGACCAACTACGAAGACGGCGACGAGCGTTTCTTCAAGGTGCTGGAGCTGGCCAAGGCCTACGGCGCTGGTGTGGTGGTCGGCACCATCGATGAAGAGGGCATGGCACGCACGGCGGAGCGCAAGTTCGCCATTGCACAACGCGCTTACCGCGATGCCCTGGAGTTCGGCATCCCTGCCCATGAACTCTTTTACGACCCCCTGGCCCTGCCGATCTCCACCGGCATCGAGGAGGATCGGCTCAATGCTGCCGCCACGATCGAATCGATCCGCCGGATCCGCACGCAGTTGCCGGGCGTGCACGTGGTGCTGGGCGTCAGCAATGTGAGTTTTGGACTGTCACCAGCTGCCCGTATCGTGTTGAACTCCGTGTTCTTGCACGACTGCTGCGCGGCCGGCATGGATGCCGCGATAGTCAGCCCGGCCAAGATTCTGCCGCTGGTGAAGATCAGTGAGGAGCACCAGCAGGTCTGCCGCGATCTGATTCACGATCGCCGTCGCTTTGTGAATGCCAGCGAAGCTGGCATCTCGGCGACGGAGGCGGCAAAAGCTGGAGCGGTCTGCAACTACGACCCGCTCACGGTGTTGACCACCCTGTTCGAAGGGGTGAGCGCCCGTGAGGCGCGGGCTTCGGGGCCATCGCTGACCGATCTTCCTGTGGAAGAGCGGCTGAAACAGCACATCATTGATGGGGAACGGATCGGCCTGGAGCCAAGCCTCGATGAAGCCCTGGCCAGTTATCCGCCGCTGCAGATCATCAACACTTTCCTGCTGGATGGCATGAAGGTGGTGGGCGAACTGTTCGGTTCCGGCCAGATGCAGTTGCCCTTTGTGCTGCAGAGTGCTGAAACCATGAAGTCGGCGGTGGCCTATCTCGAGCCCCACATGGAGAAGCAGGAGGGGGAGAGCAGCAGCAAGGGCAAGTTTCTGATTGCCACCGTGAAGGGCGACGTCCACGATATCGGCAAGAATCTGGTGGATATCATTCTTACCAACAATGGCTATGAGGTGATCAATCTCGGCATCAAACAGAGTTGTGATGCCATCATTGAGGCCCAGCAGAAACACAATGCCGATTGCATTGCCATGAGTGGTCTGCTGGTCAAATCCACGGCCTTCATGAAGGACAACCTTGAGGCCTTCAATCAGGCCGGCATCGGTGTGCCCGTGATTCTCGGTGGTGCTGCACTGACGCCGCGCTTCGTCAACGGTGACTGCCGCGCCGCCTATCGCGGCCTGGTGGTCTATGGCCGCGATGCGTTTGCCGATCTGCGCTTCATGGATGCCTTGATGGATGCGAAATCAGCCGGCACCTGGGATGATCAGAAGGGTTTCCTGGCGGGCGTTCCCGAAGGGCTTGGTCTGGCCAGTGCCGATGGTAATGCGGGCCCTGAGGATGGTGCCACCACTCCCGCTGAAACGTCTTCAAGTCAGACATCTTCGTCTGAGACATCTGCGGACATTGCGTCCCAGCTTCACTCCGGTGCTGTTCAGCCTGCCGGCTCCATCTCCCCTGGCCCCAACGACCATCGTTCTGAGATGGTGCCCGAGGAGCCGGCCCTGACCCCACCGTTCTGGGGCAGCAGAGTCCTCAACGAAAACGACATCGATCTAGAGGAGGTGTTTGCCTACCTCGATCGTCAGGCCCTGTTCGCTGGCCAGTGGCAATTGCGCAAAACCCAGCAGCAATCACGTGCCGACTACGAAGCCATGCTGGTCGAGAAGGCTGAGCCCGTGCTGCAGCACTGGAAGCAACGGTGCATCAACGAATCTCTGCTGACCCCGCGGGTGGCGTATGGCTATTTCCCCTGCGGCCGCAGCGGCAATGCCGTGGTGATCTTTGATCCCACGGGTCTGGCTGAATCGGATAGCCCCAGCCAGGCGGGCCGCGAACTGGGCCGTTTTGAACTGCCGCGTCAGCGGGCTGGCAACCGCTACTGCATCGCCGATTTCTACCGCGATCTGGTGATCGGTGCCGATGGAGAGCCCAGGCCTGCCGACATGATGCCGATGCAGGCGGTGACCATGGGGGAGGGGGCCACCACGTTTGCGCAGCAGCTGTTCCAAGCGGATCAATACACGGATTACCTCTATTTCCATGGCCTTGCCGTGCAGATGGCCGAGGCCCTGGCGGAGTGGGTCCATGCCCGCATCCGAAAGGAGCTCGGCTTCGCCGCCGAGGAACCCGCGGCCCTTCGGGATGTGCTGGCGCAGCGCTACCGAGGCAGCCGCTATTCCTTCGGCTATCCGGCCTGTCCCAATGTGGCCGATTCCCGTCCCCAGCTGGCATGGCTCGGTGCCGAGCGCATTGGTCTGTCCATGGATGAGAGTGATCAGCTGGATCCTGAGCAGAGCACCACAGCCCTGGTGGCACTGCACAGCAAGGCCCGCTACTTCAGCGCCTGATCTCGGCCCTCACCCCCCGCCGTCTGCCCTTGGCCGTGCCTGCTGCCCCAGTGTCATGGCAGGCTTTTGCCGCCTCTCTGTTTGCGATCCATGGCCATTGCCGGACCCGGTGGTGTTGATGCCGCCATTGCCTCCGGGCTTGATCTCGATGGCACCCCCATTCCCGTCGAGATGGTGGAGCTCTACAACGAGGTGATGGAGCTCGAAAGCCAGCGTTCCCGCAGCGGCGTCAAGAAGTCGATGCGAAACCGCATCGTCAAGACCGGCTCCAAGCACTTCGATCAGGCCTCTCTGGATGCCCGTCTCAAGGCTGCCGGCTGGGACGGCCTCAAGGACAAGGAGATTGCCTTCTTCTATTCCTGAGCGCCGCTCCTGGGGCTCCAGCCTCGGATCCCTGGCCCTGGCGGTCAGGGACGCGATCGGGTCAGCTCAGTCGGCACACATGGCCTCGAGCGTGTCGATCACCTCCTGCTGGAACTCCTCGAGCTCGGTCGAGTCACTCAGATCAACCCCCTCACCGGCAGCGTTCTGAGTCAGTTCCTGAAAGTGAAACGCTCCTTCGCCGTGGGCCAGGAACTCCATGGCGGAGGGTTCACCGCTCTCCTTGTAGGCGTCGCACAGGGCCATGAAGGCCGCGTCTTCGGTGAAATCCCAGCTCATGAAGGGGGGTGGCAATCAACGACCTTTAACGCCTACCCCCCGGATCCCGTCAACCTCCTGGGGAAAGCTTGTGCCAGTCCTTCGTCAGACTGCGACACAACCGCCCCCCCCTACGGCCGTGTCCAGCTCCGTTCCTGACTCGCCCCTGGTTTCCGCCTCCGAGGCGCGCAACGTGCTCGACCAACCCCTGGAGCTGTGCGGCTGTGCCCCGTTGACCGGGTGGCATCGCGACGGCTACTGCCGCACCGATCCCACCGATCTGGGCCGCCACACCGTCTGTTGCGTGGTCAGTGAGGCGTTCCTCACCTATGCCCGTGCCCAGGGCAACGACCTCACCACGCCCGTTCCGGAGTTCCAGTTTCCCGGCCTCAAGCCGGGAGATGCCTGGTGCGTCTGCGCAGCCCGCTGGCTGGAGGCCTACGACGACGGTATGGCGCCGCCCGTACGGCTGGCGGCCTGCGAACGCTCCACCCTTGAGATCATCCCGCTGGAGGTGCTGCGCGAGCATGCCGTCTGAGCCGCCTGCTCACCAGGGAATCGCCGCCCCGTCCCATGCCCAGAAGTTGCCGCTCTGCTCCGGCCCCAGGCCACTGATCACATCCAGGAGGTGATCAGCGGCCCGCCGGGGTGTGAACAACTGCTCGGCTGGCACCGAGCCGCGAAAGGGGGCTGAGAAGGCGGTGGCCGTGGTGCCGGGGTGCAGCAGGCTGACGCAGGCCAGGGGCAGCCGTCGTTGCCACTCCAGGGCCAGGGTGCGCAGCAGCTGGTTCTGGGCGGCCTTGGCGCCCCGGTAGGCGTACCAGCCGCCGAGCCGGTTGTCGCCGATGCTGCCCACCCGGGCCGACAGGCTGGCGAACTGGCAGGGCTCGCATCGCGGCAGGCAGGGCTCCACGGCTTGCGCCAGCAGGATGGGCCCGAAGGCATTCACCGCGAAGCTCTGCTCCAGGGCCTGGCGCTTCACCTGGCTGAGCCGCTTTTCCGGTTGGAGAGCAGGGGCGTGCAGCAGACCAGCGGTGTTGATCACCAGCCGCAGGGTCGGCGCCGTGGCTTGGATCCGTGCGGCAAAAGTGCCCAGGCTGAGGTCATCGCTCAGGTCCAGAGGCAGCCAGACCACCTCCTCCGGCAGGCGATCGGGCCGATGGCGACCGGCAGCATGCAGCCGCAGCCCCGGAGCACGCTGTTGCAAGGCCTCCAGCAGGGCCATGCCGATGCCGCCGGCTCCCACCACCAGCGCTTCCCCCTGCCAGCGCTCCAACGGGGCCAGGGCCGCGGAGGGCTGCGGTGGATTCGGCATGGCAGGGATCCCTGGATGGCGCATGATGACGGCCCCACCGCGGCAGTCGCGGCTTCTCGTCCGTTTGCGCATGGCTCTGAGGCTTGTCGTTCTGGGCCGCGGTGCCTGGGGCACCACCCTCACCGATCTATGGCGCCGCGCCGGTCATCACGTCGTGGTCTGGTCGCGCCGGGATGGCGGCGATGCCAAGGCGCTGCTGGGCGATCGGGATCTGGTGGTGGCGGCCGTGGCGATGGCCGGCATCGAGCCCCTGGCGAGCCAGTTGAGCGCCGCCTGGCCGGACGATCTGCCCCTGTTGAGCTGCAGCAAGGGTCTCGATCCGGATCGGCTCTGCACCGCCACCCAGCTCTGGCGGCAACACCTCGCGAACGCAGCGCTGGCGGTGCTGAGCGGTCCCAACCTGGCCACGGAGCTGCAGCAGGGTCTGCCCGCCGCCAGCGTTCTGGCCTCCCAGAAGGCGACGCTGGCCCGCCATCTGCAACGGGAGCTGAGCAGCGACAACCTGCGCCTCTACACCAATGCTGACCCGATCGGCGTCGAAGCCGCCGGGGCCCTCAAGAACGTGATGGCCCTGGCGGCCGGCATCTGCGACGGTCTTGGCCTGGGTGCCAATGCCCGCGCCTCGCTGCTCTGCCGGGGGCTGGCGGAACTCGGCCTGGTGGTGCGCGGCATGGGGGGTGATCCCGCCACCACCTATGGCCTGGCGGGCCTGGGGGATCTGCTGGCCACGGCCACCAGCTCCCTGAGCCGCAACTATCGCTGCGGCGTTCTGCTGGCGGAGGGGCTGGACGAAACCGCCGCCATCGCCCGGATCGGGGCCACGGTGGAGGGCCGTGCCACCGCCAGGGCCGTGCTGCGGTTGGCCCAACAGAACGGTTGGCATCTGCCCATCTGCGATCAGGTGGTGCAGGTGCTTGAGGGCCGCACGACACCCCGCCGGGCCGTGGCGGATCTGATGGAACGGCAGCTCACGTCAGAGTGATCTGCCCACCTTCATTCGCGCCTGCGTGATGCTCCCAGCCCTGCTGATCGAGGCCTTCGCCGAACGGCCCCTGGCCGGCAACGGTGCCGCCGTTGTGCGGCTGGAGCGACCCGCCAGCGACGCCTGGCTGCAGGGGGTGGCCACCAGCCTGCGCCAGTCGGAAACGGCCTTTCTGCTGCCAGCGCCTGGCGGAGGCTGGGCCCTGCGCTGGTTCACCCCCAGCTGTGAGGTGCCGCTCTGCGGCCACGCCACCCTGGCTGCGCTGCTGGCGCTGGGGGCCTGGGGCCTGTTGGAACCTGGCGCGTCCACTGCCCTGCTCAGCCGCAGTGGCCCCCTGGTCGTGCAGCTGGCCGAAGACGATCCGGGCCGTGGACGGATCGAGCTCCCGAGCGCACCGCTGCAGCCGGCAGAACTGCCGGATCCGCTGGCGGCGCTGCTGCATCGTCGACTCGGCTCAGGCGTGGAGCAGTACTGGCATTCTGCGCTGGGGTACTGCGTCGCTCTGTTGCCGCCGGCGGCCCAGCTGGGCCAGCTCGATGGTCTGGCAGCGGAGCTGCAGGGGGAGGCGCGGGCAGGGCTTGTGCTGATGCAGCAGTGCGCCCAGACCAGCCATGCTGAGGGCTCTGGCGTTGCTTCTGGCGAGCTGGTCGGTGGCCGCCCCGCCGACTTCCGCCTGCGCTTCTTCGCCCCGGGGCTCGGCATCGATGAGGACCCGGTCACCGGATCCGCCCATGCCCTGGTGGCCCCCTACTGGATCGAGCGCCTCAACCGGCCGGTGGTGGGCTGGCAGTGTTCCAGCCGGCCAGGCGGCATGCTCTGTGAGGCGGCATCTTCAGGCATGATCCGCTTGACCGGTACGGGCCATCTGTTGTGGAACGGCAGCTTGCAGGCAGAACCCGATGGCAGCGGTGCCGAGAGCTGGGCAGCACTCTGGGCCGCTGCCTGAACCTGCCCTGGCTGCCTCCGTTCAGCCGGCGTCTGCTGCTGACCGGCCCCCTGGCGGCGGGAGCTCTCGCCGTCGGTTTTGCGGCCCAGGGCCTCATGGCCAGCAGCCGCGGCACGGCCGACGACGATCGCCTGCTCGCAGCCCTGGTGGCCAGCCCCACCACCACCACGACGGCCTCCCGCAGCGCGGCCGGCACGGCAGCTGGCGGTGAGGAGCGGATGGCGCCGACCCAGGACCAGCTGAGCGGCCTCCAGGCCGAGCGGGCCGCCAGTGCGGCGTCCCAGCGCCTCGATCTGGTGGAGCCTGGGGCTGGTGCACCGGTGGCCCTGGAGATCCGCGTGGCCTTACTGGGGGCTGCCGGCCAGCCCCGACTGGGGGCCAGCGGCCCCTGGCAGCTGCTCAGCCGCGACGGCCGCCTGCTGCAGCAGGGTTCCGCTGGCGATGCTGTGGCCCTGGGGGCTCTGCCATCCGGCCTGGCGGAAGCCTGGTTACAGGCAAGTTCCGGCGTGCTGCTGGTTGATGGCCAGGCCTATGCAGGCCGCTTGAGGCTCCTGCTCAACGGCAGTGGCGTGGAGCTTGTCAACCATCTTTCGCTCGAGGACTACGTGGCCTCGGTGGTGGGGGCGGAAATGCCCAGCAGCTGGAACATGGAGGCCCTGCGGGCCCAGGCCGTGGCGGCCCGTTCCTATGCCCTGGCTCACATGGCCCGGCCGGCCAGCCGCCATTGGCACCTGGGCAACACCACCCGCTGGCAGGCGTATCGCGGACTGGCCAGCGTCAGCGAGCGAACCCGACAGGCAGCTGCCTCCACCGCCGGCCTGATCCTCAGCTACCAGGGCGGGATCGTCGAAAGCCTCTACGCCTCCACCCAGCAGATCAGTTCGGAGGCCCATGGCCATCTCGGCGCCAGCATGAGCCAGCACGGTGCCCAGGATCTGGCTGAGCAGGGTCTTCGGTACAACCAGATCCTCGGCCGCTACTACCAGGGTGCCTCCCTGGCCCGCCTCAAGGCCGGTGCCGGGTAACTCCCTGATGCGGGGCACGCGTCCCGGCCAGCGCGCCGCTCGGCTCTGGCGTCGTGCCCTGGCCGTCTCTGAGCGGGCCTTGGCCGCCGGTGCCCTGGTGCCACTGCGTACGGAGCGGGTGCCCCATCCGAGCAGCGCCCCCTTCGTGTTGCGTCGACTGCTTTCCAGCACCCCCAAGCATCTGCGGGCGGGCGGGCCCAAGCCGAACCCATTCCTGCCCTGGGAACCGCTGCTGCAGGTGGAGCTGCTGGGCGAATGCCATGTGGTGCTGCTGAACAAATTCCCCGTGCAGCGGGGCCATCTGCTGCTGATCACCAGCCAGTGGCAAGCTCAGGCCGGTTGGCTGCAGGAGAACGACTGGGCCAGCGTGGCCCACGTGGCCGGGGACACCGGCGGGCTCTGGTTCTTCAACAGCTGTGCCGAAGCCGGGGCCAGCCAGCCGCATCGGCATCTGCAGCTGTTGCCGCGCCACCCCGGCGAACCGAGCTGCCCGTTGGCTCCGAGGCTGCGCTGCCAGCTCGATGGGCTGGCTCCTGCCTGGCCCTGGGCCTACAGGCTCAGCCGCCGCCACGATCCACTCGGCTGCTCCGACCTGCCCAGCATTTACCAGGAGCACTGCCGTTCCCTCGGCCTGGGCAGCCCGGAATCCGATCGTCAGCCCCGTCACCCCTACAACCTGCTCTTCGATGACGACTGGTTCCTGACCGTGCGGCGGGTGCGGGAACATGCGGCCGGTTTCAGCGTCAATGCGCTCGGCTTCGCCGGCTGCCTGCTGTGTTGTCCATCCTCACGCCTGGACTGGATTGAGACAGAGGGCCCCTTTCGATTGCTGCAAGAGGTGGCGGCATCGCCCGAGCTCCTGCTTGAGTCCCAGATCGAGGGACTGACCGCCCCCGACTGATCCCTGCGGGCTGATCACTGCCGACCGGACCCTCTTGAACAGGCTCCTCCCGCAGTCACGGTGCAGCTGGCGACTGGAAGGCTGGGCTCGAAGGCCGTGGTTTCACGGAATCTTGCCCCTCCGGCCGGCTGATTCCGTGGAATCGCGGTTGAGGACGACGCCCGGCTGCGGCTGAGTGAACCGAGGAGACCCCCACCGGTGCTCTCCGATGGCCATTCGCCTCCGATTCGATGTCTCGCCGTTGTCTGCCAGCACCAGCCGCCGCTCGATCCAGCGCCGAGCAGCGCCGGAATGCACGCGTGCTCCAGTACCGCCAGATTGTGCGGCCCCTGGCCCTGCACTATTCCCGCTGCTGCCGTGAGCCCCTGGATGACCTCCTGCAGGTCGGGATGCTGGGGCTGCTGCGCGCCGCCGAGCTCTACAACCAGGACCGCGCTGTGCCTTTTGAGGCCTTTGCCCGGCCCCATGTGCGGGGCGCCATCCTCCACTACCTGCGCGATTCCGTCGGTTGCGTGAGGCTGCCCCGTCGCCAGGTGGAGATGCTCGATCGGTTGCGGGTGCTGGGACGGGAGATCGAATGCCAGCAGGGGCGCACCCCCGGCTCCGAGGAGCTGCGGCGGGCTCTGGGCCTCAGCCCCGAGCAGTGGCATGTGCTGCGCCAGGGGGAGCAACTCAAGCGTGCCGCTTCGCTGGAGGGTCTGGTCGGAACCGAACCCACTGCCCTGCCGGATGCCAGCCGGGAGGAAGTCTCAGGCGGTCACGATGACCTGACTGGCTTCAACGGGAGCAGCCCGACATCGGTGGAGCGGCTGCTGGCCAACCTCGACCCGGCTCTGGCCACTCTGGTACGCCAGGTCGTTCTGGGAGGCTGGAGCTATCGCCGCGTCGCCCGGCAGCTGCAGGTGAGTCCGATGACGGCCCGCCGCTGGTTTCTTGGAGCGCTGGATCAGTTGCGCAGCCAGTGGGGGCAACTGAGGCTCAATCCTGAGGGTCCAGCGGCTGGTCTCGGCGCATCTGTGCTTCCAGGGTGTTGATCGCGGCTGTCACTGCCGCCAGCTGCCGCTCGATTCCATCGCGCCAGAAAGACAGCATGCGCAGCTTGCGTTCCTGGTAACGCCGCCGACTGGTGCGGCTGTCCTCCTCGGAGGCACAGCAGGGGAAGGGCGGAAACATGAGAAATTCTGTGGATCCGTCTGGTTCTAGCCTGCGACTCAGCGCCTCTGAGACTTGCCCACTCCCATCCTCGTCTACCAGAGATCGTTGAGATGCTCCGCTGGGCCCTCCCCTTACGCTTGCCTTCCCCAGGCAGAGTGGCCCCATTCTGGGTTCAGCAGGAAGCCTCGCCCCCAACTGCGAAGAAAATCACAGATCATGTGCCGTTGCCAGTCGCAAGACACAGTTTGAAAGAGGTCGGTCCCGCTGGTTCTATGCAGCTGGTTTCAGTCCTGCCAGCCGTTTCGGCTGTCCTGCTTGGTTCGGCGCTGGTCCTGCAGGCTCCGGCTGCTTCGGCCTATGTGGCGTTGATGGCTGGTCAGCAGGCACGCCCACTCAACGGCACCTTCAACAACGTGCCCGTGCTCCACTCCAACCAGCCGGAGGAGGTGGAGGGGCCCGGCATCTTGATCACCACCACTCCCGGCAGCTCAATCGCTGCGGAGACGGGCCAAGCCCTCCGCAATTCTGAATTCACCTTCAACGGAGACTTCGGCCTGCACCTGCATCACAAGTATTTCCCCCCCAACCGCAAGAGCATTTCTCCGCAGGATCGCCGCGCCCAGCTCACCCTGGCGGCGATCCTGATCAATCCCGGTGTGCGGCCCGTTCACATCCGCTTCAAGAACGGTGCGGTCCGCAACAGTTTCGAAGCGCCTTATCTGGCCAACAATCTGATGGGGGTGAAGCCTTTGGGCCCCAGGCCATGGAACACGGGTCCTGGAGATGCCACGGCGGTTCAGATGCTGCGGGGTCGCCTGGATCGAAATCTCACCGATGAGATCACCATTCCTGCTCGCAGCCGGGTCGTGCTGTTCAACACGGCCCTTCCGGCCCTTGGGATTGCCAATGCCCTGCTGCGAGGTCACAGCGATGGTCCCTTCCAGGTGGCTGTGGTGGCGGCGAAGGACCCCACCAGTGATCGAGACATCCTGGAGGTGCTCGATCAGGGGCGTCTGGCTCCGGGTCGGGTCTATCTCAGTCGCATCGCCGACATCCAGAACCGCCAGATTTTTTCCCGGGTGGGGGGCGTGGCCCTTGGCGATGCCTACAAGGCCAGCATTCGTCATGACCTAGGCAGCCAGGGACCTCTTCACGTGCCGTTGACCAGCACATTCCGCCATCACTTCGGGACCAGCGACGTGCAGGTGAATGCCTTGGCGACCCGCATGATCGATTCGTCGCTTGACAATGTGGGCACCTATGGCGTTCGCTTCGACGTCGATCTACAGCTCACCGGCAATGGACCGTATGAGCTGGTGATGAGCCATCCGTCTCCCAGTGGTGGCCGACATTTCACCGCTTTCCGAGGCTCTCTGCAGGTCACGACTCCCGAAGGTCTGCAGGAAATGCACGTCGGCATGCGTTCTGGTCAGAGCCTCTCGCTCACCTCCCTGCAATTGCAGCCTGGGGTGGTCAATACCGTGCGGGTGAGCTTGGTTTACCCAGCCGATGCGACCCCTGGCCACCTTCTCAGCGTTGTGCCCAGCTCCCAGTTGGCCCTTGTGCAGGAGCGGGAGCGACAACTGGAGCTGGCTCGTTCATCGGTGACCCGTCCGAATGCTCCGCCACCTGCTGTTCCGCCTGCGGTCGCCAACAATGGCCCCGCCCTGGTTCCTGCGCCGGCGGTCCAACCAGCCGGTCCTCAGGTGCCTCGACCAGCTGTGGCTCAGCCCCGCCCGCTCGTGACTCCCGGACCTCATCGCTGGGAGCCGCCGACCCCGCCCCTTCCCCCGATCAACCATTCCGTCAGTCCGTCACGGTCGGCAGCCGCTGCCACACAGGTCCCCGTGGTCCTTCCACCGGTCAGGGTCAGTCAGTCGTTGATTGAGCTCTACCGGGACGCTGTGGAGGCTCAGCAAGACATCATGCGCGGCCTTGTGGGCCGCTGAGCGAATCACATCGTCGGTGGAACCAGTAGTGGACTCGGCCCAGAGAGAGCGGCGCAGGATCAGTCTGGAACTGCCGGTTGAACTGGTCGCCCAGATCGACAGTCTGCGGGGGGAATGGGGTCTACGCAGCCGGGGCGACATCCTGGTGCGGCTGCTGCAGGGTCTCTTCGAGGATGACCTTCCGGAAGAGACGCTGGAGGTCGTGGAACTCTCCAGCGGGAGTTGGCCAGTGAGGACTGTCTCCCCGGAGGCAGTCCCCAGAGACACCGTGGGGTCGGACGTGACTGCCACCGAGACGATGCAGTCTCCGCCAGAGGACCTGGGGAGCGCCGCTGATGAGGCGATCGACTGGACCACGCCTGGGCTTGGCTCGCCGCTTCCTGCCCCAGGAATGCCGACACCGGAGCCAGAGATCCTGGATGGGAGCCGGCACTCTGCGCAGGACCTGGTTGCAGAAGAGGATGCGCCTGAGGATCCTGAGGATGAGGAGTTCAGCACCGCCCTCGACGAGCGCGGCTCCCTGGTACTGGTGCCCCGCAGGCAGGTGGCTCTGCGAGCCACTGGAGATCCGATCGCATCGCCCCGTGCCCCGTCGGAGGTTCCTCCACCGTCCAGTGGGGGCAGCCCTGGCGGTATCGATCTGCCGGGCTTCGTTCAGCGCCGCTCCGATCGCCTGCGGCGTAGTCTGCGGGTCCGGCCTGGCTCGATCCAGACGGATGATTCCCTGCCGACGGTGCCGGCGGCATCCATTCAGCGGGCCCTCACGGCAGCTGCCCAGCACTGGAGTGATCTTTACGGCAGCGAACCCAATGAGGCCGTGCTCGAAGCCGCCATGGTCTGGTTGGCTCAGGACATCTGGCCGCACGCCGACCAGAGCGAGGGACGGGCGTTCACCTGGTCCCTGGCCAGTGCATTGGTACGGTGCTTTGTCCCCAGCTGGGAGGCGGGTCCTGCCAGTTTTGAGCGGGTGATGGTGATGGCGGGGCTGCTGGAAGACCCTTTCAGTGCCGCCACCCTGGAGCTACGCCTTCCGACGTTGATTCGACGTTTTGTGCATCGGTTTCGCAGGCGCCGCCCCGGGACTTCATTCCTCACCCTGGAGCACACGATGACCCTCCATGGCGCCCTCAAGCTGCTGCAATTGCCAACAGCACCGGGTCATCAGCTCAGCCTCCGCCAGATCCGGGAGTCTTACCGCGAGATGGCTGTGCTCCATCATCCCGATTCAGGCGGCTCCGTGGATGTGATGCGACGTCTCAATGAGGCCTATCACATGCTCAAGGAGCTCTACCGCGGATCCAGCTGAGAACGCTGCTCTGGCTGAGTGGATCAAGCCAAGACCTCGCGTCAGCGCTGATCGCACAGTCTGCTGGATGACCGATTGCAGCGACCCGCTGCAGGGACCTGTTGCGTGGACCATGGGTTCTCGTTCGTCTTGAGGCTGTCCCGATGTGTGTCCAATGTCGTGTCGATAGCGAGAGGTTGAAATGCGATCTCGTGAGCCCGGCGGGCCTTCAGGGCCGGATGTGTTGACCATCGGCCGGTGTTAAGGGGAGGGAGTTGCGGGCATTGTCCATGCATCTCGCCTGAGAAGCCGGACGAGACCAGCCATGGGACTCAGTCGGGGACCATGCGCCTAGACCTTCTCAACTGGGTCCCATACCAGGACTGATTCAAAGTCTTGAATGGGCCTCGTGAGACTACTGCGAAGGGATGGGTTTTCGTTCTTCCTCGGAATGGCTGAGTGGTTCGCTTGACCTTTGCTCGGTCCTTTGCAGCTGGATCGTGACTCCGCAGGGTTGGATCGATTCTTATGCGAACTCCATTGGCTTCTTCATCTGATTCTGATCACGACATTCAGAAAAATCGTGGAATCCAGCTGCCATTTGTCTGTCTTGGGATGCAGAGGTGAGGCGAGCCGCTCTGGATGCAGGGCTGTGCTTCGGGCTGATACTTGGTGCTTGGGGCTTGAAGACCCTGCTGGAGCCACCATTGTCTGGGAGATGACCTCCGGGTCCGTCTGGATGGCGTGCCCGTGCCCACGCGCCGCCCACTGTGTCCAGTGGGGTGTGAACAGACTGTCCAAGTCTTGATTGACTGCTTGAAAGCCAAGTCAGGAACTGTGCTCTGGGAGTCTGCGTACCTGCTTTTGAAGCAGGTACGCATTCGGAGAGCGGGTGATGGCGGACTGGTGATCGGTTCGGATTTCGCCTCCCCAGGACCTTGTTGTCGTGTGCGCCCGCAGGGGGTCTCCGGCACCCCTGCGGGGCCAGGTCGAAATCAGGCCATTCTTTTCCTGTCTATCTCGAATGAGACGCCTACGGGTCTTGTCTATGGTCCATAATGAGACTCGTGCGTCGGGTCCGGATGTCAAACGTGCGGATGCCAAACGTGCGGATGCCGAACGTGCGGCATCCAGTTCTGCCGGCTTGCTCGGATCGGGAACGTTGCCTCGATGTCGGTCGTTGACGGCTGTACGGCAGAGCCTGCTCACACATCCAGGCTGTGTCTCTTGTTCAGACCAATATGGCGACTTGGTCGGGATAGCTGAGACGCTGGTGCTCCTGGCGAATCACCTGCCGATGCTTCCTGATGTGCTCATCCTGGGAAGCCCCTTGAGCAGTCACCCGATCGAGAGAGCATGAAAAAGCCGCGCCTGTAGGAGACGCGGCGGAAGACGTGTGTCCGTCAGGTGCTTCAGGTGGTGGTCTGCATGCCCTGAATCAGAAAGTCAAAGTAGGGACCAGCCGTAGCCGCTTGCTCAGTGCTCAGCAGCGATAGGGCGGCTTCCCGGAGGGTGCGCATGGCTTCGACCATACCGGGCATGGGAACACCGAGGCTGTTGTACATCTCGCGGGCACCCTCCAGGCCGATCTTCTGGATCTGCTCGGTGCTGCCAGCCAGAACGCCATAGGTGACCAGCCTGAGGTACCAGCTGTAATCCCTCAGGCACTGGGCACGCTGCTTCTGGCCATAGGCGTTGCCACCCGGGGCCACGTAATCGGGCTTGCGGGAGAACAGCTGTTTGGCTGCCTCATCGATGATTTTTTTCTCGTTGTCGGTGAGCACCTTCACGATCGACAGCCGTTGGCTGCCTCCGGTGAGGAAGTCCACCATCGAGCGCAGCTCGCCGCCGGTGGGATAACGAAGCTGATCATCGGCCTGGAGGATCAGATCCCGAACGACGCTCATTTCTGCTGCCACGTGCACGCACCACCTTATCGAGATCTCGTCTCCGGATCGCCTCCTGAGCCGAACGTGTTACGCCCCTTTGCAACCTGGTCTGCCCAGGGGCCGATGATCAAGGCCAGTGTCTGCCTCCCGCCCGTGTCGAAATCCAGGGACCATCAGACCCGGGCCCGCGTGGCAGTGGGGTCTCTGCTCTCGGTGGAGATCGCCGATCTGGGTCGCGATGGCCAGGGCGTGGGCCGTGTGGGGGATCAGGTGGTCTTCGTGGCCGACGCCCTGCCCGGCGAGCTTGTCCGCGTGCGGGTGGTGCACCAGGCCCGGCGCCACCTGGTGGCGGAACTCAAGGGGATCGAACGCCCGTCCCCCGACCGGCGCCAGCCCCCCTGCATCCTTTCGGACAATTGTGGCGGCTGCAGCCTGCAGCATTGCAGCGATGCCGCCCAGGTGTCCTGGAAGCAGGGGATGGTGGGCGAGGTGCTGCGGCGCCTCGGCGGAACGGACCTGCCGCCCCTGCCCTTGCTGGCAGCGGAGTCTCCGCTCGGCTACCGCAACCGCGCCGTGATTCCGTTGGAGCTCACTGACGAGCTGCGGCTGCGGGCCGGGTTCTACCGACGCGGCTCCCATCAGATCGTCAACATGAACCACTGCCCGGTGCTGGACGCCCGGCTGGATCGGCTGATCGAACCGTTGAAGGAGGATCTGGAGGAAGCCGCCTGGCCGGTGGATCGCCATGGCCGCAGCGGTGGTGGTCTTCGCCATCTGGCTCTGCGGGTGGGCCACCACACCGGCGATGTGCTGATCACCCTCATCGCCAGCAACGACAACCTGCCGGGCCTCGATGCGCTGGCCAGCAGCTGGATGGATCGCTGGCCCGAGGTGGTGGGGGTGTCGCTCAATCTCCAGCCGGAGCCCAACAACAAGCTGATGGGCCATGAGACCCGCACGCTCTGCGGGCGGGACTGGCTGGAGGAACGCTTTGCTGGCCTGCGCTATCGCATTGCCGCCGACACCTTCTTTCAGGTGAACACGGTGCAGGCCGAGCGGGTCGTGCCCCTGCTTCTGGCTGCACTGAAAGCCGCTGGCACGAGCCGCTCCGTGATCGATGCCTACTGCGGCATCGGCACCTACACCCTTCCGATCGCGGCCGCCGGCTATCGGGTCGAGGGCATCGAGGCACACCTGGCTTCGGTCCAACTGGCCCGCCGCAATGCTGAATCCAATGGTCTGAGCGCCTTGGCACGCTTCAGCAACTCGGATGTGGCCGAGGCTCTGGCCCATTCACTACCCGGCGCTGGCGCCCTGTTGCTCGATCCGCCCCGCAAGGGGCTGGAGCCGCCGGTGCTGGAGGCCATCCTGAACTCCCCCCCACCGCTGCTGCTCTATCTCAGCTGCGACCCAGGCACCCTGGCCCGGGATCTCGGTCGCCTCTGCGGCACCAGGCAGGCTCCTCAAACGGATCCATCCGTCGGCGCTGAGGCCAGTGCCGACGCTGAGGCCAATGCTGACCCTGGGACCGGGGCAGAAGCCTTGGCCGAGCCGGAAGCTGCACGGTTCCGGCTGCTGAGCGTGCAACCCCTCGATTTTTTCCCCAACACCAGCCACGTGGAAACCCTGGTGGTGCTGGAGCGCTGCGCCTGAGCTCAGCGATGCCCAGGCGGTGAACGCAGGCTCAGCTGCGCAGCTGGGCCCCGAACTGCTTTTCGAGCGCCGCACGGATCTTCGCCTGGGCCCCATCCACCTGATCGTCGGTGAGGGTGCGCTTCGGATCGCGGTAGCGCAGCCGGAAGGCCTGGCTGCACTGGCCATCCCCCAGCTGCGTGCCCTCATAGCGATCCACCAGCTCCGCCTGCTCCAGCAGGGGCTTGCCCGCCTTGCGGATGGTGCTGAGCAGGTCGGCCGCCCGGGTGGCCTGCGGCACCACCAGGGCCAGATCCCGCTCGGAGGCCGGCACTGTGGCGAAGGGAGCGAAGGCGGGTTGCCAGCGGTTGCGGCGTGTGGCGGCGCAGAGCAGCGGCTCCAGGGCCAGGGTGAACAGGTAGGTGGCCTCCGGCAGGTCGTGTTGGTCGGCCTGCTCGGGATGCAGCTGGCCGAACCAGCCGGCCGGCCGGCCCTCGACCAGCAGCGTGGCAGCACGACCGGGATGCAGCAGGGGCTGATCGGTGAGCGGGTGATCGTCCACGGGCAGCTTCAGGGTCTGCAGCGCCGCCTGCAAGACGCCCCGGGCCTGGAAGTAGCCAGGCGGCTGGGGTTTGCCGCTGCTGGTCCAGCGCTCGGCGCGGCGTTCGCCGGCCAGCACCCCCACCAGCTGCTGCCGTTCGACACCATCGGCATCGAAGACCTGGCCGATCTCGAAGGCCCAGAAGCCGTTTTGGGAGGCCTGGAGGTTGCGGCGGGCCGCCTGGAGCAATTCTTCGTGCAGGTTGTCGCGCAGATGGCCGTAATCCGCCAGCAGGGGGTTGGCCAGTGGCAGCCGCCCGGCAGCCTGGGGCACCAGCGAGAGGCTGCAGGTTTCCTGCAGACCAGCCGCGCAGAGGGCGCGGCGCAACCGGCGCTCGGCCAGCTGGGCAGGTTCGAGGCCGCCGGGGAGCAGGGGGTCGGGCAGATGGCAGGCGAACTGGTCGTAGCCCACCAGGCGGGCCACCTCCTCGATCAGATCCACTTCCCGCTGCAGGTCCATGCGGCGCGAGGGGGGGACGACCACACTCCAGCCATCGTCGCTGTCCTTCAGCACGCAGCCCAGGGCCGTGAGGGTGGCCGCGATGCGCCCCTCCTCGAGATCCTCTTCTTCGCCGTCCACCACCACCGGCCCGAGCAGGTTGTGCAGGGCTTCGCGGCGCAGCCTCAGGGGCTGAACCGGCTCCTGGGGCCGCTGATGCAGCCAACGGCCCTCCAGTTCGGCGCCGGCCAGCTCGATCAGCAGCTGCACGGCCCGATCCGCGGCCGCCAGGGTGGCTTCCCGCGGCAGACCCTTCTCAAAGCGCAGGCTGGCCTCGGTGCGCAGACCCTGGCTACGGGCCGACCGCCGCACGGCCTGGGGCGCAAACACGGCGGCTTCCAGCCACAGGGATGTGGTGTCGTTCTGAACCGCCTCCTCAAGGCCGCCGATCACGCCGGCCAGGGCAATCGCCTGATCGGCGTAGGTGACCACCAGGGCTTCCTCATCCAGGGTCCGCGACTCGCCATCGAGGCTGGTGAACGACTCCCCGCTGCGGGCCTGCCGCAACCCCAGGGCTGCCGGTTCGGCCTGGCCAGCGGTCTTGTGCGCCAGGCGATCGCTGTCGAAGGCATGCAGGGGTTGACCGGTTTCCAGCATCACCAGGTTGGTGATGTCCACCACCGTGTTGATCGGTCGGATGCCGGCACGCTCCAGACGCTGCTGCAGCCACTGGGGTGACGGCGCCACACGCACGCCCTTCAGGGCCGTGACGCTGAACAGTCCACCGGCTTCGATCGCCAGCCTCGAGGCTGCATCGATCGCCAGGGGTGCGGCTTCGATCGCGGGCGCGGCTGGGGGCAGGCTGGTGGAGGCCTCCAACAGAGCCGCCACTTCACGGGCAATGCCCTGCATCGACAGACCATCCGGCCGGTTGGCGGTGATCGCCAGCTCCAGCACCTGATCGTCGAGGCCCAGATGCGGCCCCACAGGTTGGCCCGGCAGGGGTACGGACGCGAGCAGATCATCCAGAACGGCAATCCCGTCGCTGGCGTCGGGCAGGCCGAGTTCCCGCAGGGAGCAGATCATGCCGCTGCTGGCCACACCCCGCAGTTCGGCTGGCTTGATCGTCAGATCCACCGCCGGCAGGGTGGTACCCACCAGGGCCACCGGCACGTGGATGCCAGCGCGGACATTGGCGGCGCCACAGACAATCTGCAACGGTTCTGCGCTGCCGACATCGACCCGGCAGACGCTCAGTTTGGTGGCATCCGGATGGGGCTGGCGATCCGCGACGAGCCCCACGACCACCCCAGAGGCCTGGGCCGCCAGGTCATGAATCTCCTCGACTTCGAACCCGGCGACCGACAGCCGCTCAGCCAGGAGCTGTGGCTGCAGATCGTCCGGCTCGCAGGTCACGAGCTCCTTCAACCACTGGAGCGAGACCCGCATCCATTCAGTCCATCAACGGCCGTCGATCCTAGGGAGCGGAGGGGTAGGGAACCATCACACGGTAAAGTCTTCGTTTGTCACTTCGCATCGCACACGCGGCGCAACGTCCTTTATGGCCAAAAACAAGGGCGTCCGGATCGTGATCACTCTCGAGTGCACCGAATGCCGGTCCAACCCCGCCAAGCGGTCTCCTGGTGTGTCCCGCTACACCACCCAGAAGAACCGCCGCAACACCACCGAACGGCTGGAGCTGAAGAAGTTCTGCCCCCACTGCAACGCCTCCACCAACCACAAGGAAATCAAGTGAGGTCCGGGCGGAAGCAGTGGTCTGCTTCCGCCTCATCCTGATTTCCAGCCGCTCCTGCCTGCGGGCCTGAGCTCAGGGGTTGCCGTTGCAGCCGCAGTTTTTTCGTCTTCTCTTTCTTTTCGATGGCCAGTTCCTTTTTCAAGAAGCGTCTCTCCCCGATCAAGCCGGGCGACCCGATCGACTACAAGGATGTCGATCTGCTCAAGAAATTCATCACTGAGCGTGGCAAGATCCTGCCCCGCCGTCTGACGGGCCTCACCGCCAAGCAGCAGCGCGATCTCACCAACGCCGTCAAGCGTGCCCGCATCGTGGCCCTGCTTCCCTTTGTGAATCCCGAGGGCTGATCCCTCTGGCTTCCCAGACCCTCCAACCCGGCGATCTGGTCGGACTGAGCACGGACAAGGGGCCCCAGCTGGCCCTGGTTCGGGGTCTGCAGTCTGGCAAGGCCAAGGTCCTGGCCGGTTTTCTGGCCCGACCGCAGCAGTTGCCGCTGCGTCAGATCACCCTGCTGATCCCCCTGCCTTCAGGAGCTGATGTTCCTGCGGGTCTGGGAGCTTCGCCATGGAACCTCTCCGCAGAGGTTGTGGCCGAGGCTTTGCCGTCCCGACGGCAGCTTGGCGAGGCCTGGCACCTTCTGGTGGAAGACGGGCAGCCCCAGCCACTCTCGGATTTCGCTTCCCTGCTCGGCGATGGGGCCAACCCCGCCCTGCTCGCCGCCTGCTGGCTCTGGCTGGAAGGCGACCAGCTGCTGTTCCGCTGGCGACACGGGGTTGTGGAACCCCGGCCGGTGGATGAGCTGCGGCGCCTGCGGCGCGACCGGCGTCGTGAACGCCTGGTGCTGGAGCGCCGCCGCCGCTGGCATGAGGCCCTGCGGCGGCGCCAGCCTCTGGATCCCACAACTCTCGATCCCGAGCATCGCCGCGATCTGGAGCTGCTGATGCTCTGGGCCGGGGGCGACAGCACCGACCCCCTGCCGCTGGAGCTGCGCCAGGCGCTGCAGGTGGCCCACTGCCCTGCCGAGACTGGAGCGATCCGCCACCTGATGGTGGACCTGGGTCTCTGGCAGCCGCACCACCTGCCTTCCCTGGCTCGCAGCCACTGGCAGCACGGCTTCTCCGACGAACTCCTGACGGAGGCCGAAGAGCTTGTCGCCCAGGCGGATCAGCCCCAGCCCGGCGATGAGCAGCGGCGGGATCTCACCGGGCTCCGGATGGTGACGATCGACGATGCCGACACCCGCGACATTGACGACGGCCTCTCGCTCGAGACCTTGCCGGGTGGTGTGCAGCGCCTCTGGATTCATGTGGCCGATCCGGGTCGACTGGTGCCGGCGGGTTCAGCGCTCGACCTCGAAGCCCGACGCCGGGCCAGCAGCCTCTACCTGGCGGGGGGAACCCTGCCGATGTTTCCGGAGTGCCTCTCCACCGGTCCCTTCAGCCTGGTGCAGGGCCGTCGCTGTGCGGCCTGGAGTCTCTGGGTGGAGCTCGATGCCACCGGGGCCGTGGCCGACTTCGGCCTGCAGCGCAGCTGGGTTCAACCCACCTATCGCCTCTCCTACGCCGACGCCGACGAGCTGATCGAACTGGCGCCGCCGCAGGAGGCTGATCTGCTTTGCCTGCACCAGCTGCTGCTGCGCCGGCGTGGCTGGCGCCAGCAGCATGGCGCCCTGATGATGGATCAACCCGAAGGCCGCATCCGCGCCGCCGGCGACGAGCCGGTGCTGGAGATCGTCGAGCCGGGTCCATCGCGGCTGCTGGTGGCCGAAGCGATGATCCTGGCGGGGGCCGTGGTGGCCGAGTTCGGTCGCCGGGAGGGTCTGGCACTCCCCTACCGCAGCCAGCTTCCGACTGAGCTGCCGTCGCCGGCCGAGCTTGAGGCGTTGCCACCGGGGCCGGTGCGCCACGCCGCCATCAAGCGCTGCCTCAGTCGCAGTCACACCGGTACCCAACCGGCTCTCCACTTCAGCCTCGCTCTGGAGGGATACGCGCAGGCCACCTCACCGATCCGACGCTACGGCGATCTGCTCGTGCAGCGCCAGCTGCAGGCCGCCCTGACGGATCAGGCGCCATTGCCGGAGGAGGACGTGGCGGCGTTGCTGAGCGAGCTGGAGGATCCGGTCAAGCAGGGGATTCAGATCAGCCGTGAGGATCACCGCCACTGGCAGCAGGTGTGGTTCGCGGCCCATCAGCGTGACCAGTGGCCCGGGGTGTTTCTGCGCTGGCTCCGTCCGCAGGAGCGGCTGGCTCTGGTGCATGTCGAAGACCTGGCCATGGATCTGGTGGCGGAATGCCCCGAAGGCAGCGATCCGGGCGATGCGCTGCTGCTTCGGGTTCTCGAGGTGGATCCCCTGCGCGATCAGCTGCGTCTGCAGGGGCGGGCCTCAGTCGGCCAGGCGTGAGGCCCGCAGCCAGGGCCCCCAGGGGTTGGCATGGGCGACCAGCCGCACCGATCGGGGGCTGTCGAGCTGCAGCAGCCACTGGTGCAGCTCCGGCTCCAGGGTGATCAGGGGCCAGTCGCGGCCAGCCTCGGCCTGGCTTGGGCTGGATACGCGCAGCCGGTAACCCCCCTGGCCATCGGGCCGCAGCTCTCCCTGCCAGAGCCGCTCGTGGGGTGAGGCCGGTGGCTGGTGGCCGGGCTGCGCCGGGCCCATCCAGGTTCCTGTAGGCGAGAGCAGCGAGGGATCATCGAGCACCTGCTTCTGCCGCTTCCGCCGCTGCGGATGGTGCCAGGGGGTGTCCCACAGGGGCACGGGGCTGGCTGGGGCCAGGCGGTCGTCGATCAGGGCCTCCTGTAGTGTTCGCACCGGCAGCTCGGCTGGCGTACAACCGTGGCGTAGGCAGAGCGCGGCAGCCAGTCCGGCGGCCTGGCCGATGTTGAGCACAAGCGGCTGCAGCCGGGTTGCGCCGTTGGCCATGTGGCTGACGCTGAGGCACTTGTCGGCGGCGAGCAGGTTGCTCACCGTCGCGCTGACCAGGGCGCCGTAGGGAAGCGCGAAGGGCGTGCCGCTCCAGCGGCCGCCCCAGCGGCAGCTCTTGGGCGCCAGGGGCCAGTCACCGCCCGGGTAGTGGTGGTCATTGGCGTAGTTCCCCACCGCAATCGCTGCAATCGCGCCGCTGGCCTCCAGCGGCAGGGCCGCGATCGAGGCTCCCTCCCCCTGGGGCAGCAGGTGCTGTTCCAGCACCAGATCCCGGCCCACCAGCCGGCGCCCTTCTCGCCAGTAGGGCATCAGGGCCAGGGCTCCGGGAAAGGCATCGCCGGCCACCAGAGCTCCCTCGCAGGCCTGCTCGAGGGATGCCAGGAAGGCCAGGCTGTGGGCCTGCATGGCCCGCTCCAGCGCGTTGTCCTGGAGGGCATCGCCCGAAAAGGCCCGCTCCAGCCCCTCGTGCCAGTCGTTGCCACAGAGCGGCCAGTTGAGCATCACCAACCCGCCGGGCAGGCGGCCATAGGTGAGGGTGCGCTCCAGGCCAAAGCGGCTGCAGGCCTGCTGGAAGGGTTCCGCCAGGTCAGGCGGCTCTGCGGGGGCCGGCAACCGCTCCTGATCCAGCTGGCCCATCACCACCCAGGTGGGCGACTGCACCGGCTGGCGGGGAAAGAACGGATCGCCGGTCAACCGCTCCCGGCTGGGGGCACTGGGTTCGCCATGGTCTTCGGCGGCTTCCCAGCCCAGCCGGAAGGGGGCCTCTGCCAGGGGAAACAGATCACCGCGGTCGCTGCCGTCGATCACCAGCTGCGGCTCGATCCAGGGGCGCTCGCCCTGGTTCGTTCCGCCCTCAGGGCCGACCTGGACGCGTACAGCGCTGATCCGATCGCCCAGGCGGCGCACGTCGAGCAGGCGACAGCCGGGCCACCAGCGCAACCGCGGCTCCGCCGCCACCCACTCCTGCAGGATCGTCTCGGCCGTTCGCGGCCGGAACCCGAAACAGCTCACCCAGTTGTGATCCAGGCCGCTGGGCTCGCGGTGTTCCAGGGCCCGCAGCAGGGCACCCCAGAGGCCGCTCTGCCACGGAGAGAGTTCATTGCCATCCGGGGCACAGACGCCGGCTGCGCTGAGCATGCCGCCCAGCCAGGAGGCGGGGGTGAGCAGCAGGGTGTCGGCGCCGCTGCGGGCTGCCTGGAGGGCGGCGGCGACGCCGCCGCTGCCGCCGCCCCAGACCAGCACCTGGGGGGTAAGGCCGGCGTTGAGATCAGGTGGCATCAGTGCCATCCGACTCCTCGAGGCGGCAGAGGCAACGGAAGCGCAGGGCCACCAGCTGGTCGTAGAGGGGGTTGATCTTGCACATCGGCGGGATGTGCACCAGCTTGCGGCCAAAGAGCACCACGTCCCGCTCGAAGGGGCACTGGGCCGGGATCAGCTTCACCAGAAAGCGTGCCACCGCCGGATCATTCGGCTGGATGCCATCGAGCCACTGGCGCAGGCCGTCGAGGGCCTGGGGATGGGGCACGCCGCAGGCGTCCACGCTCAGCTGGGCCACCACCGCCTCAGCCACCTGCAGCTCGCGGCTCCAGCGCTGCAACAGGTCCAGCTCCACCTCGCTGATGTGGCCATCGGCCAGGGCCACCATCACGGCGCTGCGCAGGAACTGCTCGGCCAGCTCCGTGCCCACACCGAAGCGATGCACCAGGGCGCCGTCACCGGGTTGCTGGATGCCGTCCCAGGAGTCGTCGGGCAGTTCTGCCTTGAGCTCATGGATGAGCAGGTGCTGCTCCTCCTCGGAGAAATCTCCATCCGCCAGGGCGAGCTGGTGCAGCGCCCCGAGCCAGATGTGCCGGCAGGCCGGGCTGAGCCCGGCATCGAGGCTGCACAGCCCGGTGGTCTCGGTTCCTTCCGGCATGGCAGGCGAAGGGGAATGGGGAGAGAGAGGAGAGTGGATCCTGGTCCGGAACCGTCCCGGGGCTCTCGGTAGGATCCGGCCCCGACGCAGGGCCGCGGGCGCAGGTCTGAGAGGGCGGCGCAGCGAGAACCAATCTCCCGCCACTCCGGTCCCCCGCCACCAGCCTCCGGCCGATGTCCTACACCCTCACAACTCCGCTCTATTACGTCAACGACCGGGCGCACCTGGGCAGCACCTACACCACCCTGGCCTGTGATGCCATCGCCCGTCATCGTCGTCTGTGCGGTGATCAGGTGCACTTCATCACCGGCTGCGACGAGCACGGCCAGAAGATTCAGCGCACTGCCGAGGCGGCGGGCCTCACCCCCCAGGCCCATTGCGACAGCGTCAGTGCGTCCTATCGGGATCTGTGGTCGCGCTGGCAGATCAGCAACGATCGCTTGATTCGCACCACCGATCCCCGCCATCGTCAGCTGGTTGAGCAGTTCTTCGCGCGGGTGGAGGCCAGCGGTGATGTGGTGGAGGGACGCCAGCAGGGTTGGTATTGCGTCGCCTGCGAGGAATTCAAGGATGACGCCCCCGGCGCCGAGGATCCCGAGTGTTCCATTCATCAGCGCCCCCTGGAATGGCGCGATGAGGTCAACCTGTTCTTCCGTCTGTCGCGCTATCAGGCACAGATCGAGGAGCTGATTGCTCGACCGGGCTTCATCCAGCCAGCCAGCCGCCGCCGGGAGGTGAAGAATTTCGTGGTCCAGGGGCTGCGCGATTTTTCGATCTCCCGCATCGATCTGCCCTGGGGCATTCCAGTGCCCGGTCACCCAGGCCACACCTTCTATGTATGGTTCGACGCCTTGCTCGGCTACCTCACCGCCCTGCTCGAACCGGACGAACCGGTGGTGCTGGACCAGATCCTCCAACGTGGCTGGCCGGCGCAACTGCATGTGATCGGCAAGGACATCCTGCGTTTCCATGCTGTCTACTGGCCGGCGATGCTGTTGTCGGCCGGATTGCCGCTGCCGGAACGGGTGTTCGGCCACGGCTTTCTCACCCGTGAGGGCCAGAAGATGGGCAAGTCGCTCGGCAATGTGCTCGATCCGGTGGTGTTGCTGGAGCGGTGCGGCCGTGATGCGGTGCGGTGGTACCTGCTGCGCGATATCCCCTTCGGCGACGACGGTGACTTCCAGCAGCAGCGCTTCAGTGATCTGGTGAACAACGATCTCGCCAACACGATCGGCAACCTGCTCAACCGCACCTCCTCGATGGCGCGGCGTTGGTTCGACGGGGGCGTGCCTCCAGCCGGAGCGGGGGAAGATCCAGCCCATCCCCTGGCGCTGGCCGCGCAGGACGCGGCCGATCGCAGCGCGGCCGCTCTGGAGGCTCTGGATTTCCGGACGGCAGCTGAGGCCGTGCTTGGCCTGGCCATCGCGGCCAACGGCTTCCTCAATGAGCGGGCTCCCTGGAGCCGCATGAAGCAGGAGGGCCAGAGCGAGGTGGTGGCGGCCGATCTCTATGCCGTGCTCGAGGCCACCCGCTGGGTGGGGGTCCTGCTGGCGCCTCTGCTGCCGGAGCTGTCGGATCGCATGCTGGAGCAACTCGGCCAGGAGCCTTTTGAATCCGGCACTGAGACTTTGCCCTCGCCTGCAGCCCTATCGCTTGAAGCTGCGTCCACTGCCGCGACACCGACGGCCTGGCAGGTCGCCCAGCAATGGGGCCGTCTGCAGCCGGGTCTGGAACTGCCCGAACCTTCCCCCGTGATGGGTCGACTGGAGTTGGACTCCCCCCTGTGAGCTGCCCACCCCTCCGCCTTCCCCGCCGGGGGCCCCGCCCCGGCTGGTTTGCGCTTCTCTTTCTGCCTGCCCTGCTGGTCGGCTGCGCTCCGAACCTGCCGGAGCAGGCCGAGGATCCCCTGCCCTTCGTGTTCCGTTCCCTGGATCTGCGCCAGCAGGATCCCAAGGGCCGTCCCGCCTGGGAGCTCAGAAGTCCTGAGGCCCGTTACGACCTCAATCGCCGCATCGCACGGGCGCGCTCGCCGCACGGCCTCATCTATGCGAAGGGCAAGCCGCTCTATCGGATTGAGGCCACCAGCGGCACCGTACTCAGCGACGGCCAGGTGATTCAGCTGGAAGGGGAGGTCCGCATCCAGCGTCTCGGCAGCCAGCCGGTGCTGATCGAAGGCGAACGGGTGCGCTGGATTCCCTCCAAGCAGCTGATGGAGATCGATCTGCGTCCCAGTGCCACCGATCAGGACACCCGCCTGGTGGCCCAGCGGGCCCGCTTCCTGATCGACCAGGACAAGCTGGAGCTGCGCGGCCAACCTGAGCTGCAGCGCTGGACCCGGGTTGCCAAGGCCGACAACAAGGGCGACAACAAGGGTGAAGGCAAAGGCGAAGACAAACGAGTGCCGCCCAAAGCTGGTGGCACAGCCACCGCTACCAGCAAAGGCAAGGACGTCAACAAGGCAAACCCATCAGCCTCCGACCGCGCCTACGCCACGCCGGCTCCCGCTCTGCCGAAGCGCAGGCCGGATGTGATCATCCGCGCCACCACAGCCGACTGGTACCCGGGCAGCGGCCGCCTGATCGCCATCGGCCCCCTGCGGGGCACCCGCACCCTCAAGCCAGGAGTGGTTCAGACCCTCACATCCCCTGCCCTGGAGGGCAACACGATCCAGCAGGTGCTGCGCTTGCAGGCTCCCGTGCTGTTCGAGGACCCAACCAACAAATCCCGCCTGCGGGCCCAGGCCACCCTGCTCGATCTCGAGAAGCAGATCGCCAGCACGGACCTGCCGATGGAGGGCCAGTTCGGCGATCTGCAGGTGCGCGGTGAAGCTCTGGAGGTGCAGCTCGATAAGGAGCTGGCCACGATTCCGAGGGGTTGCCAGCTGGATCAGCCCGGTGATTCGTTGCGTGCTCAGCGGTGTCAGTGGAACTGGAAGACCCAGGTGATCGAGGCCGATGGAAACGTGGTGCTGCGGCGCAAGGCCAACGACCAGATCACCCGCAGCCAGAAGCTGCGGGGTCGCATGGGTTCCAAGGGGCTGGCGGTGTTCACGACTCCTGGTGCCCGGGTGCAGACGCAGCTGACGATTCCGAAGGGGTCGGGACAGACGACGAAACGCGAACCGGAGCCAATTCGTCTTTGAGTTTGCGGGCCCAGCCCTCGGTCCAGGCGAGGTCGCTGCGGCTGAAACAGCGGGGTGACCAGCCCCCCAGCAGGATCCAGCCCTGATCACCGATCGGCTGTACCAGCACCGATGGCACACCAGCCAGAAGGGGTTCGAATTCGGCCCTGCCGGGGTACAACTTGAGATTCACCAGCGACACGGCCTTGCCGCTGCGGCGGCTGCGCTCGCAGATCGCTCCAGGGACGAAGGCTTCGCTCTGGAGCAGGCCTCGCCGTAACAGGGTGGTGCCGCGCCAGTGGATCAGCACCACGGCGGCCGGGGTTGCAGTGAGCAGCATCTGGCTGCCCCATGCCAGTTCTCGGGCCAGTGACTCGGAGCACTCCCGACTCAGCTGGAGCCCCTGCTCTCCTTCCAGGGCGACACGTTCGGAGGCCTCGGGGATGGCCCTGGTCCACAGCACTCCCACCAACATCAGCCCGACCGCCAGCAGGCTGGCCAGAACAGAGGCGCGCTCCAGCGCGGGTGACGGAGGCCCGGCCGTGAGCTGGTTGGCCACCAGCAGTGCCAGCCCCAGGATCCCGATCCCCAGGCTGAAGCGGGCCGGCAGGGGCAGGTCCATGGGGAAAGGGGCGCAGGTGGATCAATCGCCAAGGATGCCGGATTCACCGGTCCTTGCTGCAATGGAATCTGATCTGCCTTCTTCCCATGACTCCGAGTCAGGCCTTTGCCGCGGTTGCCCTGGCGGCGGTGGCCTGTGACGGCACCCTGGGCCGCGATGAGGCCCGGGCGCTGCGCAGCCAGTTGGAGTTCCGAAGCCCCTACCGCAATCTGAGCGAGAAGGCGATGGGGGATCTGTTCGATGGGCTGCTCAATCAGTTACGCCAGTCCGGCTGGCGAGCCCTGCTGCATGAAGCGATCCCGGCGCTGGATCCTGGGCAGCAGGAAACCTGCCTGGCGATGGCTGCCCAGCTGGTGCGTTGCGACCGCGTGGTGCAGGCCGCCGAGGAGGAGTTGCTCGAGCAACTGGCCAGCGAATTCAGGCTGGGCGAGGGACGCGCTGCCCAGATCCTCGATGTGATCGCCGTGCTGAATCGCGACAGCCTGGCCGGCTGAGTGCAAACTGGAATCCATGCACTTCGCATCCCGCCAGGTGGTTCTGCCCGCTGCTGCTGGTTCCCTTAACCGTCCGGACACCCTCCCCGTCTGGCACCGCTGGCTCCTGGCCGTCACGACGGCCCTGGTGCTGTGGCTGGTTCCAGCTCCGGTGGCGCTGGCGGTTTCGGCAGCGGATCTGCCTGATCTGCCAGCCGGCGAGCATGTGCTCGACACCGCCTCCGTTCTGAGCCGGGCAGCCAGCTCGGAGCTGGAGATCAAGCTTGCGGCCTTCGAAGGGGCTCACATTGATGCGCGGCTGGTCACCTTGAACCGGCTGGATTACGGCCTTTCCCTGCCGGCAGTGGGACGGGAGCTGATCGAGCGCTGGAAGCAGGCTTCCAGTCCTGATCCGCTGCTGCTTCTGTTGATCGACAGCCAGACCAACACGGCCGCTGTGGTGGTGGATCCTGCCCTGAATGGCCAGTTGCCCCGCGATCTGCTCACCAGCACCGCCCGCAGCACGATGGCGACTCCGCTGCGGGATGGGGCCCGTTATCGGCAGGCATCAGTCGAGGCTCTGGATCGCCTGGCTCTGGTGCTTCAGGGTGGAGAGGATCCTGGAGAAGCTGCCGAGGCCGAAGTGGTGAGCCTGCCCTCCAATGTGCCCAGCCGTGAGGAGACCGCCAACAGCAATGCCTTCACCTGGGTGATCGTGCTGCTGGTGGTGGGCACAATTGTGCCGATGCTGACCTGGTGGGTCTTCTCACGCTGAGCCTGACAGCCGAAGATTGGTGTTCACGATCGCCGCCGCCACTCCATGGGCCTGACCGACTGGATCGGAGCCTTCGGCCGTGCCCAGGCCAAGGATTTCAGCAGTGACCTGGCCCGCGGCTATGAAGCTGCGCTTCTGATCCAGAGTATTGAGCTGGAGTATTACAACGACAGGCCCGTGCGCCCTGAGATCGAACTCAGCGTTCCGCGCTCGGTTGAGGCCCAGGTGCTGCGTCGCTTTCGCGTCGCCCTGCAGCTGTGCCGCACCGCCCTGGACATGATCGAGCCCCATCGCCAGGAACTGGCCGGCCAGGATCTGCGTCAGGTGCAGCTGATTGAATCGGTGGTCGGGCACTACACCAAACGACCACAGCGCCTGCCCAAGATCAGCCGATCACCGGAAGTGCTGCCCCGCAGCCTCATCGGGGTGGTGGACCAGGTGAGGCGCCAGCTGGATCCGGAAGCCGAGGCCTCGGTGCTGGCCGGCTTCCGGCGCCGGCGCGATTCCACCCTGGTCTCCCTGCGGATCCTGTTGCTGCTGATCCTGGTGCCGGTGCTGATGCAGCAGGTGAGCCGCGCCTATGTGTTCTCGCCACTGGTGGATCGATTTGCACCGGATAATGCCTTTCTGACCTATCCCAAGCCCCAGCTCGAGGAGAGGGCTGTGGAGAAGCTGCGGGTCTACCGGGAGGAGATCGAGTTCGACGCGTTGCTCCAGGGCACGGCCCTCCCCTCGCGCGAGGAACTCCATGCCTTGCTGGCCAAGCGGGCTCAGGATCTGAAGGAGGAGGCGGATCAGGACAGCACGCATGCCATCAAGAACGTTCTCGCCGACCTTGGCGGTCTGTTCGGGTTCATCGCCGTCTGCGTGTTCGGCCAGAGGGACATCCAGGTGCTGCGCAGCTTTCTCGATGAGCTGGTCTATGGCCTGAGTGACAGCGCCAAGGCTTTCGCCATCATCCTGTTCACGGACATCTTCGTGGGGTTCCACAGCCCGGAGGGCTGGACCGTTCTGCTGGATGGGGTGGCCAACCACCTGGGACTGCCAGCCCGGGAGAATTTCATCATGTTGTTCATCGCCACCTTCCCGGTGGTGCTGGCGACGATCTTCAAGTATTGGATCTTCCGCTATCTCAACCGCGTGTCGCCGTCGTCGGTGGCAACCCTGCGCAACATGAATGGTGGGGGCTGAGCGGGGTTTGGACGGTTTTCTGACCCTGGTGAGCGGCCCCAGCCGGGGTGGCAAGAGCCGCTGGGCCGAGCACCTGGCTGCCCGTTCGGGGCGCCAGGTGGTGTATCTGGCGACGGGCCCCACCCTTCCCGACGATCCCGATTGGCAGCACCGGCTGGCGCTGCACCGAAACCGCCGCCCCTCCAGCTGGCAGTGCCGTGAGGTGGGGCGCCACCTGGCCGAGGCCCTGCTGACGCTGGGCCCGGATCAACTGGGGCTGGTCGATTCGCTCGGCACCTGGGTGGCGGCTGGGCTCGACTGGGATCCGGACAGCTGGGAGGAGGCCTGCGCGGGCCTGTTGGAGGCGATCCGTCACTGCGCGGCTCCTCTGGTGCTCGTCTGTGAGGAGGTGGGCTGGGGTGTGGTGCCCGCCACCGCCATCGGCGGTCTGTTCCGCGATCGGCAGGGCCACCTGCAGCAGCAGCTGATGGCTCTGTGCACGGCGGCCTGGCTGGTGCTGCACGGCCGGGCTGTGGATCTGCTGGCCCTGAGCCAGCCCGTGCCAGAGCTACTGGAGCCCTGAGCCATGCCCCAGGTGGTGCTCTTCCAGCCCCAGATTCCGCCCAACACCGGCAATGTGGCCCGCACCTGCGCCGCCACCGGCACGGAGCTGCACCTGATCGAACCACTCGGTTTTCAGATCGATGATCGGCAGCTGCGCCGGGCCGGCCTGGACTACTGGCCCTGGGTGCGCCTGCACCGCCATGGCGATCTGGAGGCATTCCTGCAGGAGCGACAGCGTCGCGGCGGTCGACTGCTGGCCCTGAGCAGCCATGCCGAGCAGCGCTACACCGATCTGACCTACCGGAACGACGACTGGCTGCTGTTCGGTCGGGAAACCGACGGATTACCGAACCCGGTTCAGGCCCTGGCGGACGCCTGTCTCACCATTCCCATGCCCTGCAGCCAGCGCCATGGGTCTGGTGGGGTCAGGAGTCTCAACCTGTCTGTAGCGGTCGGGGTCGTGCTGTTCGAGGCCCTGCGGCAGCTTCCTTGATGCCGAAAGCCAGTATTGGCAAGGATTCTTACGCTGAGACAGCGAATTTCGGTGTCGATGCTTGCTTGCAGCCAACCGTTCAGGGCGCTACTGTCTGCGCGGCCCGGAGATAGTGGCTTCTCTACCGGGTCTTGTCCGAATGATTTGAAAAATCCATGAAGCCTTGGCTGATCCTTTTACCCGCTGTTGCCACGATTCCCGTTATCGGGGTCATGGCACGCGCCGACTGGAGCGGTGATCGTGTCGAAGACGTGCTGGTTGCGTCCCTACCAGCTTCCAGTCTTGACAAGCTCTGGGTGAAAGTGCGTCAGCCCGTCACAATTGAAGATCTCTCGCGAGATCTCAGTGTTGACGAGTCACGTCTGGCCAGGCTGAACGACGTCAACGAAGACCACGAGTTCGGTTCCGGAGACTGGCTTGTGCTCCCTTCCCAAAGCAGCCGTCAGGCCAAATTCCTGTTGGCGCTCGACACCAGCGAACTACGCCGCACCGCGCCGCTGCAGCAGCCGCCCCCGCTGGAGACGGCCGGAGTCGTGCGGCTCGGCGACACCCTGATCAAGATTGCCCAGCGCTATGGCGTGACGCTTCAGGAGCTTCTTCGCCTGAATCCCGGTCTTGAGACGGCCCGCCTCGTGGCTGGCAGCCAGGTCCGTCTGGCCCAGTCCTCACCAGGTCGGTCGCGCATGGTGCTGGGCCTCAAGCCCGTCGGCAGTGGTGGCCTGAGCTGGCCCGACCAGCCAGACCTGGGGCCGGATCGCCGCTTCGGCAGTGGCAATGATGCGGGCCGCACCACCTGGATCTGGCCCGCCCAGGGCACTTTCACCTCCGGCTATGGCTGGCGTTGGGGCCGGATGCACAAGGGCATCGATGTGGCCAACAATGTCGGCACCTCAATTGTGGCCGCCCGCTCCGGCCGGGTGTCCTTTGCGGGCTGGCACGACGGCGGCTACGGCTACATGGTGGAGCTGACCCACGACGACGGCAGCCGTTCCCTCTATGCGCACAACAGCCGCCTGATGGTGCGGGTCGGCGAAGAGGTGAACCAGGGGACCCAGATCTCCCAGATGGGCAGCACCGGACGCAGCACCGGCCCTCACCTCCATTTTGAAATCCATCCCCCATCCAGGGGCGCCGCAAATCCCCTGCAGTTCCTGCCACCCCGCGCCTGAGCAGCATCTGTCCGGCTGGATCCTGGGGGAACGGTCATCCTTTACACTTCCCAAGGCAAGGCTCGGTAGCTCAGCTGGTTAGAGCGTGGGATTCATAACCCCAAGGTCGGGAGTTCAAGTCTCCCCCGAGCCATTCGCATGTTTGCTTGAAATCAGGGGCTTTTTGCTTTCTGGGACTGGGTTCTGGGGCATTCCACGCCTGAGACCACACTGTCCAGGTTGTAGCCGGTAGGAGCCTCTAGAAGCCATTGGTTGTGAACCTGTTCACAACCTGCTTCGACGGCTTCGGGGAATACTCCTGCGAGCCGCCCGGTCCGCGCCTTGCCGTCTCGCCTTTCTCATCGCATCGATGCCTGGGACCACTGCGCCCGCGAACTGGTGGCCAGGCGGTGCCGCTTCCGCCTACGCCGCTACGACCGGAGCTCGTCGATCTACGTGTGCGAACTGGTGCAGGGGGTCCAGGTGCGGGAGTTCTCCCTGGCTCCGCTCCTGCACCGCCGCGACGAGGACGTCGAGCGGGCCCGGGATCTGTGTCTGGAGGGCCATCGCAAGGGCCAGTGGCCCGAACCCCTGGCGGCCCGTGGCGGGACCTCGCGCCTCCGCTGGCAGGGCCTGGTGGAGGCCTGCATCGCCGATATCGAGGTGAGGATCTGCAAGGAGGGCAGCCGCGTCCACGCCATCAACGACCTGAAGCTGCGGGTTGCCCGATTCCGTGACCCGGCGGATCCCCAACGGCTGCTGAGCTGGGCCATGGAGGTGAACCCGCTCACCCACCTGAAGCGGTTCAACCACCGGATCGAGACCATCTCCCAGATCCACCGCAGCGGCCTGATGGATCTGACGGCCGTGCTGCAGCAGCTGAGGGGGATGAGGCCCAAGGGTGCCGCCGAGAAGATCCGTAAGGCCTCGTCGATGCGGGTGCGGGTCATCCCCTCCGATGCTGACCTGGAGCACTGGCTGGATCGGCTCGAGCCCTTTCACCAGTGGGTATTCGCCTGCATCGCCGTGTTCGGGCTGCGGCCCCATGAGCTCTGGCACGCCGAAGGCATCGACGACCGGGGCTGGATCAGCATTCCCGGCGACATGAAGACCAAGACCAGCGAGCACTTCGCCCCCGCGGTTCCCGAGGCCTGGCTGGAGCGCTATCAGCTGCGGCAGAACTGGGATCTCTTCCACGGTCAGCTCAACGCCCGCTGGACGGTGCGCTTCGCGGAGATCTCGAGCGTGCGGATCGCCGTCAACAACGTCGCCGTGTCCAACGTGCTCTACAAGGAGTTTCAGCACAGGGGGCTCCAGAAGCTCTGGGCGCCGCGGGCCGAGGGTGCCGGCATGGACTGGGTCCATGAACACCTCGCCATGGATCACGGCACTGGAGTGATCCTCCAGCACGGCCATCGGATAGCCACCGAGGGAGTACAGGCGGTCACCTGCAAGGCGGTGACGCCCAAGAAACAGGGCCCCACGGAGCCAGTGGTGGTTGGACTGGCCGCGCTTGAGGCTGCCATAGATAAAGACATGGTTCATAGGGGGGATTGGAGGGGATGGGGGTTGCGGGTTGCTGATGCTGCTCAGCGAGGCCGGGAACTGGGGGCGTTCATACCTGGGGACGCCGTCCTCGCCGGGCGAGCCGGTCCTGATTGCCCTCCCGGCCGATCAGGCAAAGCATTCGGCGCTCAATGGCCCGAAATTCCTGGCGGTCGTTGATCTCTTCATCAAGGGAATGGATGCGGCTTCCCTGGCGAAGCAGGAAGTTGGTGGTCATCTCGGCGGAGAAGCCATAGCCTTCACAGGCTTCGCGAATCGCCTGGGCCATGCAGTCCAAGGCCGGCTTGACGGGCCGGTAGTTGGCCTTCAGTACCCCTTGAAGGCGAAAAGCCTCAATCACGAGGGCATATTCGATCGGACCCATGGGCGTTCTCGGTTTGGTTGACGCTTATCAGCATCCCGCTTTTGCCCTCAAGAGTCACTGCGGATTCACTGCGGAGTCGTCAAGATCCCCAAAACAGCGGCCCCCAGAGGAGGCCGCAGGAGAGCGCCAAGGCTGATTGAAATCAACTACGCTTCGTCTGAATGTTGTGGAGCTGGTTATAGGTGTAGAGAAGGCTATGGATCTGCTTGTACAGCTGCATCTTCATCTCCTTGCTGAGGCGAGAGATCCTGAAGTCGAAGCAGTAGTTCTGCCCGTTCAGGTTCAGCGCCGGCCCGGCTTTCTTGTGAAGCGCAGGATCCGCGCACCGGGAGGCCGCCTAGGAATGGGCTGAGGACCGGCGGCAACGTGAACCTGATCGATGTCGCCATCGTTGGGAGCCCAGCTCGTTGAAGACGCCCATCGCTATGCCACCCGGGCGGGCATAGCGGTCTTCCCCTTTCTGCGCACCATCGTGATGAGCCTGCTCAGGCGTGGCGACAACCGCTCGATTCGCCAGCGCATTTGCGAGCAAGCTGGCCTATGACATCAGAGGAATGCTGGCGTCGGGAGGCGTGACAGAAGCCGGGGCTGCCATGCCTTGACCACGCTTTTCGAGAGCCCTGATGACTGGCTGGAATCCGGTCCTCGATCGAGACGCAGCAGACAGCGAGCCGATGTGCTCCTGTTGGAATCAATGACCTTGCCGAAAGTTCAACCATCCGGACATTTCGGATCGTTGGAATCGAGAGCCAACGCGAGCGCCGCTCACGCCCACATACCCACCAAGCCAGTAAGCTGGTTTCCCAGGCTGGGGGGTGATGAAGACGACGCTGGACCTTCCGGATCACCTGATGCGCCAGGTGAAGCAGCGGGCCCTGCAGCAGGGGCGGCCGATCAAGGAGCTGGTGGCCGACTACATCCGCCAGGGGCTGCATGGCCCCGCTCCCCTGCCGCAGCCCAGCAAGCGCGAGGTGCTGGAGGTGGACGCGGAAGGACTGCCGCTGTTTCGCCCTGACCCTCGGCTCAAGCGGCATCCCATCGATGTGGTCACAGCGCTGCGGCTGGAGCAGGAGACGCTGATGCAGGAGGACCGCCAGCGTGCCGGCCTGTCTGCTTGACAGCAATGTGTGGCTGGCGGCGGCCTTCAGCGAGCACCCGGCACATGCGATCGCTCGTGGGGTGCTGCGCTCGGCCAGCGCGGTGGAACCGGCCTTGTGGTGCCGCGCCACCCAGCAGAGTTTTCTGCGTCTGGCCTCCACGCCGGTGATCACGCAGGCTTATGGCGTACCGAAGGCCACCAACGGCGATGCCTGGGCCGCACTGCAGGCGTTCCTGGCGCTGCCGCAGGTGGATGTGATCGATGAGCCGCCTGATCTGGGGCGTCTTTGGTGCCAGCTGGGCGCGATTGAGCAGACCGCCCCGAAGCGCTGGATGGATGCCTACCTGGCCGCCTTCGCGATCGCTGCTGGCCTTCCACTGATCAGCCTCGACCAGGATTTTCGCCAGTTTGAGCAGGAAGGGCTCACGTTCCAGCTGCTGTAGGCGGATGTCCGTGCAGAAGACGCACCATGAGCTTTCCCTCAGTTACCCGGCCTGCGGATTGACTGCGGACTCGGGAGGATCCCCAAAAAGCGGCCCCCAGAGGAGGCCGCTAAAGGACGTCAAGCCAAGCCCAAGCCGAGCGAGATCAGCTGTGCTCACTCAGGATGTTGTGGAGCTCCTTGTAGGTGTAGACAAGGGCCTGGATCTGCTTGTAAAGCTGGGTCTTCATCTCCTTGCTGAGGGGGGTGATCTTGAAATCGAAGTAGTAGCTCCGCTCGCTCAGGTTCAGGTGCAGCCCCATCTCGGCGATGTCGCCGGCTTCGATATCGGCCATCGAGATCTTCTGGACCTCGAACGGGTCATTCTCGGCTTCGAAGTGATTGTTTTTCGTCATGGATAGGGTTGAGCCTGGGTGAGGTTTTTCTTTTCTGTCGCTATTAAGGTCAGCCTTGTCTATTTGGCCAGATTTCTGGCCTATCGATCAATCGTCCTAAGACCGTACCACGGTTTCTGATGCCTTTGGGCTACGCCTTCTTTCAAGGCGTAACGGGAGCCTTCAAGGAGCCCCGTCCCCGTAGATCGAAGGCCCTTTCGCCAGGCCCGGGAAGCAGGCGCGCCAGGCTGACCACCATCGACATCGAGGCACCACTGAGGGCGGAGAGGCCAGCCGCCTGGATCGCTGCCCGCAGAATCCTCTGCTTGCCAGCGCCAGAAGCCTATATCCAGCTCTGACGTTGGCGGAGCAGGTGCCAGGCCAGGACGATCGAGGCCGCGATCAAGGCTGCTTCCACCCCATGGGCCGCCATGTCGGCCGGCACCCCGGGAGCCAGCAGCGCATCCAGGCCGCCATCGACATGGGCACGGGCGATCTCGGCAGGGTTCATCACCTCGGCGCCGCGGCTGCGGTTCCAGCTGGCGGTCTCGAACTGCCAGCCCTGATCTGCCGTTCCCCCCTGGGACTGGGGCCACCAATGGCTGAGGTCCTTATCGGCCAGCCAGCTGCGGATGGCGTCGTGGGGAGAGTCACTGCGCAGCAGCAGCTCGGGGAGCTGGCCCTGCAGTTCTGCCGCGTGGCTGGTGAGCCGTTCCTGGAGGCCAGCGCTTTGTTGCGGATCCAGGAGTGGCTCCTGGATCCGTGTGATCAGTGCCGCCCCAGCCAGCCGGTCGCAACCTCCCGCTTCATGCTGTGAGAGAGGCGGAGCCAGGCCTGCTCAGCAGTTGGCTGAGGTTCACGCCCGCATCAAAGGCGGCACGGTGCAGATCACGGCGCTGCTCATCGCTGAGGCCATCCCAGAAGGCATGGACCAGATCCAGCGACGCCTTGCCCATCCCTACCAGGCCCACCAGGGTCAGGGGGAAGCCCAGCCAGGGGAAGCCCAGCAGGACAACGCTCAGCACTGCACTGACCGCAGCCCCCTGCTTGGTGGTGGCCCAGACGCTTTCGGCGATCACCTGGATCTGGGTGGCGCGATTGATGTCGCCCCGCTTGCGCATCGCCTCGGTGCGCAGGCCGGTGAGCAGCGCCTGGTAGATGGCGTAGACCAGCATCCCGCCGACGGTGGATTCTCCGATGAACTCAGTGCCGGTCAGGGCACCCTGGTTTCCGTTCAGGTCAATGGAGGCCAGGCCAGCGGCCGGTGCGATCTCCCAGCCGGCGCGGGGGATGCGGTAGGGATCACGTTCTCGGGTCATGGGAGGAGTGCAGGGGAACTTCAATCTGAGGCTGACGGGGGCTGAACGGGGGCCGATTCGTGCGAAGTACCAGCTGGAGGTGGTTTGGGGGTTGCTGCCGGTGGGTGTCAGAGGGCGGGCAATGCCTCATCTGTTGTTCGTGCGGATTGAGCAGAAAGAATGGATCCGACGGATGGTGCCATTGCCCTGCCTGGGCGTGCCGCCCATGGCTGGAGGGAGTGGAAGAGCGACATTTACCCCTAGGCTGCTAGCAAATTGCAAGCAGGAGGTCATCGTGTCGCGCACCCTCTACATCCGCCACGTGCCCGACGATGTGGCCGAGCGCCTGGAACAGCTGGCCCGCCGCGCCGGACTCCCCTTGAGCACCTTTGCCCTGCAGGAGCTCTGCGAAACCTCACGCCGCGCGGACAACGCCGATCTGCTCCAGGCTTTGCCCTCGGCCACCATCGAGCCCGGCGCGATCCTGGAGGCCCTGCGCCAGAGCCGCGCCGAACGCTGATGGTGGTGGTGGTGGATGCCTCGGTGCTGGTGGATGCCCTGTTGATCGATGGCCCTGCACGTGCACGGCTCGCGGATGCCAATCTCCAGGCGCCGGAGCTGATCGATGCCGAGCTTCTCTCGGTGCTGCGCCGCCTGGTGTTGGCCGATCTTCTGCCCGAGCAGCACGCCCTGCAGGCCCTGGCCACCAGCCAACAGCTGGGGCTGCGGCGGCACACCAGCCGCCACCTCTGGCCACGGGCCTGGGAACTGCGGGCCAACCTCACGGCCTACGACGCGCTCTATGTGGCCCTGGCCGAACAACTCGGCGCTACCCTGCTCAGCGCCGATGCCCGTGCCGCCCGCGCGCCCGGGCTGCAGTGCCCCGTGGAGGTGATCGCTTCCTGAGCATCCATTGCAGGAACAGACGAAAGATGGCAGCGGGGTGTTCAAAGGGCGGCGCAGACCAGCATCCCGCCGATGGTGGATTCTCCGATGAACTCAGTGCCGGTCTGGGCACCCTGGTTTCCGTTCAGATCAATGGAGGCCAGGCCAGCGGCCGGTGCGATCTCCCAGCCGGCGCGGGGGATGCGGTAGGGGTCACGTTCGCGGGGCATGGGGTTGGTGCGTCTAGAAACCAATCCTGGATCAACAACTGAGGTGGAGGGAGGCAGTCCGCCGATGCGAACGACGGGACAGGGGGTGTTTGAAGGATGACTTGTTGATTGCTGCGATCGGCTTTTGGGTGCCACAACCCGGCCATGCAGCAGGGATTACTGATCAGCCAGCCCACGATCGGCATCGTCAGGTCGCACGACCGGAGCGACCACGCCCTCTGCCTGTCCGACCACGCTGGACCAGGAGCCACCGTTCATCTCACCGTTTCTTCTGTCCTTGCTTCCACCAACTCCAGTAGCTCCGCCAGCAGATGCCGCAGAGCTGGCCCTTTTTCGGGGTGGTGCACAGCTGCGTCGGCCCTGCAGGTGATCAAGGTTTCGAGTGTCTGGAGGGTGTTGGTGGTGTCCATCAGCAACTCGATCGAGATGGCTGCGGTGGTTAAAGGCAAGGTGGGGAATGCAGTGTCCACAAAGAGTTCCCCAAGGCGGCGCAGGTGCTCCAGGGCGGCTCGAGCTCAGTTGCAGGGCTTATCGCGGGACCATCTCATTGAATGGTCATGCTGCGTCAGAGTCTCAGCCGAGCGGAACGCGTCTGAAGGGATCGCGCCGGAAGCGCCGGTAGACATCGAAGTCGCTGTCGAGACTGAGGATCTCGGCCACATCCAGCCGCTCCGAGAGTGTCACCAAGGTGAGATCGGCGAAATCGCCGGGCAGATCGGCAGTGCGTTGATTGAGTTCCGCGATACGGGCGTAATCCACTGGCAGCAGGTTGATCACCTCAATGCCACAGCGGCTGACGGCCCCGAGCAGATGGTTCTGAGCGGCCATGACGCGGGAATCACCGGGATGACCCAGCAGCCAGAGCACCTCGGCGATGCAGATCGGTGAGGTGATCAATTGAGCGGCAGTCTGATCAAAGAAGGCCACGACGGCCTGGTGCAGTGGCTCCTGCTGTTGGTAGTAGCTCAACAGGATCCCCGAATCGACCAGGATTCGCCGCATCAGCGCCGCTCCATCCGCCGCGCTGCAAGTCTCTGGCCGAGGAGTCGGCGCCGCTCCTGACGCTCTGAACTCCCCGACGGCAAGGTGTCGAGAAAGCTGCCGGGATGACCACCCAATTGCTGGGTGATCGACGGGAGGGGCTGGCGCTGCTGCCAGCGTTCTCGGATCAGCTGGCGAATCAAGGAGCTCTTGTCCTGTCCCGTTTCTGCCAGGAGCTGCTCGAGGCAGTGCTCTGTATCGGCGTCAAGCCTGACGGTGAGGGGCATGACGAGCAGGGCCCGATCCCTGTATTACAAGCATGCCCATCGTAGTACCGGTGGTTGGATGCTGGGGCTTCCGGCCATGGCGCACCGGAAGAGTCTGCATCAAAAGCCCCGGGCGCCGGGCCCAGGGCGTCTGTGATTGGTGGCTTCACCCCTTGATCGAGCGCAGCTCCCAGAAGCAGCTCCCCACGGTGGCGGTGGCATCGCCGCTCTGCTGTTCATAGGCCTGGCGGGCCTTGAGCTGGCATTCGATCTCCTTGCAGCTGAGGCTATAGCGCCTACTGGGCAGTTGCTGCCTGAGGTCACCGCGCAGATGGGCCAGACGCAGATGTTCCTGCAGCTGTTTCTGCTCTGCCGCCAGGAATTCCAGCTCCTGCTTCACGGCAACGAGTCGCTCCAGGCTGCTGCTGATGGTGTCGGGCGCAAAGCGGGGATCGTTGAAGTCCGCGCTGGCGGGCAGGATCCCCAGACCAGCCAGCAGCAGCAGCGCCTCCGGCGATCCGGGGGCAGGCTCGGCGCTCACGGGGGGCTGCGCGGCACTGGGGCTCAAGGCGGTGGTCATGGTCAAGGAGGGCATGGCGGCGGTCATCGGGGTGGTGGTCATGGGCGAACGGAATGGGGAATCGGCGATCAGGGAGATTCAGGCGCTCAAGTCACCAGCGCAGCGAGCTGCATCTGGGCCTCGAGCAGCTCCTCTCGCCGCAACAGCTCGATCGGGGCCGGCAGCGAGCGGCGATCGATCGGGTAGCTGCGCAGCAGCGCTCGCAGCTCCACCACTGAGAACTCGCTCCAGCGGTCCACCTGCGCGCCGGCGGGGGCGGCTCTGGTCGGCAACGGCGCTTCCCAGGCCGTCTCGACGGGGCGGGGTGGTTGTTGGTGGGCTGCACCCCGTGGGGCAGAGAGCTGCTCCACCAGGCCTTCTCCAGGGGCTTCCGCACCGCGTTTCAGGTTCCCGACTCCCAACCATCCCTGGCCGGGCTGATCACCACCAACCGGCACCGGCGCTGGATCGAGACTTTTCTGGCGGGGATCGCTCCAGCCTGAATCTCAGCGATTCCCCTGAATGGCTCGGGTGGATGACGCGGCCATCCACCCTGGCATTCAGGGGATAGACTTCGTGTATATCCCAGATGGGTGCTCCCCGTGGCGGCTGTCACCAAGCTCTTCCTCAGTAACCGCAGTCAGGCTGTGCGCATCCCCGCCCATCTGCGCCTGCCTGACTCCGTGAAAGACGTGGAGGTCCGGGCCTGCGGCGAGGAGCGCATCATCTCTCCGCTCGGTCGCCGCTGGGACACGTTCTTTCAGGATGCGCTGCCCGTGCCGGATGACTTCCTGCAGGAGCGGGCGACTCAGGATCAACCGGAGCGCGAGGCCTTCTGACACGGAAGATGTTGCGCTATCTGCTGGATACCAATATCTGCATCTATGTGATCAAGCTAAGGGTGATCAAGCTAAGGCCGGCTTCGCTGCTTGAGAGATTCAACGAGAATGCTGCCCAGATGGGGATCTCTGCGATCACCCTGGCCGAGTTGCTGCACGGGGCTGAGAAGAGTTCCCAGCCCCGGAGATCTCTTGCCGTTGTGGAGGACTTCTGCAGTCGCTTGGATGTGCTCAGCTACGGAGCCAAAGCTGCGCAGCACTATGGACTGATTCGCGCATCCCTTGAGCGGCGTGGATTACCGATTGGTGTGAATGATCTGCACATCGCTGCCCAGGCCCGCAGTGAGGGCCTGACCCTGGTCAGCAACAACCTGCGGGAATTCGAGCGGGTGGATGGTCTTTTGCTCGACAACTGGGTCTGACGGCACCTCTCCATGCCCGCTTGAATGACGCAGGGGGGCCGCCAGCCAAAAGGCCGGCCTCTGGCCGGCCCCAGGGCATCAGCAGGCCCCGCCCTCTGGAGCCTCTTCTCCATCCGGCGCCCGACTCTCCTGGGCCGCGATCTCGGCCTGCAGCCTGGCCTCAAGGCCCTGATCGATCGCATCGATGCGCTCCAGGAAGGCCGCCATCACCGGCAGCACCTCCTCCTCCAGCAAGGTGAGCTCCTCCTCCCCATAGGGCTGATCGATCCAGATGCGGCGGATCGGCCGGCCTTCGGCGCTGTGGGTGCGCAGGATCCACTCCAGCGCCTTCTGGCACGACTCTACCAGGGACACCGGATCTTGCGGGGAATACCGAACGACTGAGCTGACCATGAACCATTGACGCCATCCGGCGCAGCGACGGGACACCGCAGGGCCGCCCAGCCCGGCAAGGGGCGCCGACCCTCGATCAGGTGCGCTGAGCACCGGCGGCAACGCCGGGGCGATCGCACCCACGCAACCAGCAGCGGCGCCTGGCGCAGCCCTTGCCCAGGGGCGAGCCTGGAGGTGCCCGGCGCGGAGCATCCTGCGGTGCGGCGAAAGCGGCGGCGGCACGCAGACTGATCCCCGCCACTCCCGCTTCCGCTTCCGCCAGCTGGTCCGCCCTGATGCCACGACGACCCGCACTGGATCGCCAGACACTGCTGGCGTTGGGGCCCGATCACCTGGCTGACCTTCTGCTCGAACTGGCCGGCAGCGATCCGGCGATCCAGCGCCAGCTCAGGCTTGCAGTCGCATCCCGGTCCGGTCCCGAGGACGCCGCCGCCCTTGTGCGTCAGCAGTTCGGGAGCATCCGGGGCTCGCGCAGCTTCATCGACCGACAGCAGCTCAGGGCGCTGGCCAAGGATCTGCTCCGCCAGCTGGACGCCATCCGCGGGCCGATCGCCACGAGCGATCCCTCCCTGGCCCTGGCGCTGCTGTGGGAGTTCCTCGCTCTCAGCCGGAACGTGCTCTCCCGCTGCGATGACAGCAACGCTGAGATGGATGAGCTGTTCCGGGAGGCATGCCACGCCCTCCCCCCCGTGGTTCAGGCGGCACGGCCGGAGCCTGCAGCGCTGGCGCGACAGGTGTTCGAGGCCCACTGCCACGACGACGACGGCATCGTGCACGGCCTGATCGGGAAGCTCGCCGAGTCGCTTGGACCCACCGGGCTGGCGGCGCTGCGGCAGCAGTTTGAGCAGCTGGCGCAGCAGCCGGTCACGGTGCCGCCCCAGGAGGAGCAGTCCCGGTTCTGGACCGCACAGTCCGGCCTCAGGGCCGTTGCCGAGGCGATGGGGGATGTGGATGGCTACATCGCCCAGTACAGCGAACGGCAGCGGCGCGTTCCCCGCATCGCGGCCGGGATTGCACAGCGGCTGCTCAAGGTCGGGCGAGCTGAGGAGGCCCTGCGGTTTCTGCAGGAGGGTTCTCCGGAGCGCTCCCCCTGGCCGGTACTCGACTGGGAAGACGCCCAGATCGCCGCCCTGGAGGTCCTCGGCCGCACCGATGAGGCCCAGGCGGCCCGGTGGCACTGGTTCGAGCAGACCCTGATGGAGACCTATCTGCGCGATTACCTCCAGCAGCTGCCCGCCTTCGAGGACGGGGAGGCTGAGCAGCGCGCCATCGACTTCGTGGCTGCCAGCCCGGATCTTTACGCGGCCCTGTCTTTTCTGCTGGAGTGGCCCACGGGCCTGCACCGCGCGGCCCAGGTGATCGTGCAGCGCCACGGTGAACTCAACGGTGCCCACGACGAGCTGTTCGACACAGCAGCAGAGCGCCTGAGTGCAGACCATCCGCTGGCGGCCACCCTGGCCCTGCGCTGCATGGTGGATTTCGCGCTGACCAATGGCTACTCCAGCCAATACGGCGCCGCCGCCGGCCATCTGCACACCTGCCAGCTGCTGAGCTCTCGCATCAGCGACTGGGGCGAAATCCCACCCCATGAGGCCTACCTGGCAGCGATCCGCTCCACCCATGCCCGCAAGCGCGGCTTCTGGAGCAAGGCCAGGCCCCTGGGCCTCTGATCCGGCCCTGCTGCAGCCAGCGCCGTTCTGCATGGCCACGACGAACCGCCGCCGCCGCGGGCGGGGAGCACCACGGGAGCGGCGTGAACCCTCCCAGCGTGCCCACCGCGTCAGCGGCGGCAAGGATCAGGCCGGGCCGCGGTGTCTGCAAGCCGCACCTCTCGGTGCGACGCGGTCCTTGCCGCCTCTGCCGCAGCGGGCCTCGGTCGGTGGTTCCACGCCTTCCTTCCCATGGCACTCCTCACCGCTCCCTGCTGCGAGATCCGCTGTCTGCTCCTGCACGTCTACCCCGATGGCATCAAGGCCTATGGCCACCCCAGGGCCGGAACCGCTGGAACTGCCCGCCGGGGTGCATCAGCTGTGCGGTTGTGGTCGCAGCCGTCAGGGCTGGTTCTGCGATGGCGCCCATCTGGGCTCTGGCCGGGTGTCCTACGAGCTGCGCCTGAGCGAGGCGGCCACGATGCTGCTGTGCCGCTGCGGCCGTTCGCACCGCTATCCCCTCTGCGACGGCCGCCATACCGCCCAGCCCCGCGGGCCCTGGTGGC
>NZ_JAYGID010000118.1:0-1048 GCF_034931685.1 Synechococcus sp. CCY9202 | reverse complement strand
AGCTCCAGCAGGCGGCGCCGCAACGGCTCGGCCTCGTCGCCCTCCTGGGCGCTGCCGAAGCTGAGCTGGCCGCTGCGCTGCTGCAGGCTGCCGCCGGTCATGGCGCCGCTCTTCTCGAGCAGCTCCCCATCGAGGGTCACGGCGCGGCAACGGCCCAGCTCGCGGCGGGCGCTGGAGAGGGTGTCGAACACCAGCGTGTCGCCGAACACGTAGCGGAACACCTCGGCGTAGACGGGTTCATGGCGCACCAGTTCCACCGCCCGACCCACCAGGCCATCGCCGCCAATGGCACCTCGGGTGGTGCCGGGAGCGGCTCCCCGCTGCAGGGCCGCCGCCCCACTGGCCCCGCCGCCGCCGCCTCGGATCTTGTTGAGCGGCAGGAAGGTGAGCCGTCCGGCCCGCCGGTTCTTGAGCAGGTCGATGGCGCGGGCGGCGATCCGGTCGTCGTCGACCACCACCTGGCCGAGCCGGGCGCCGGCCGCCACCTCCAGGGCGAGGCGATGGCGCTCCTCCACCTCCCCCAGCTGCGCCACCGGTCCGTGGATGCCCTCCAGGCCGGCCTCAAGCAGCATCCGCAGCGCTCCGGTGCCGCGGCTTTCCTGCAGGGTGTCCCGCCGGCTGTCCAGCCGGGCGATCTCCCGCTCCAGGTTGGTCTGCTCGACCTCGAGGCGCTGGCGGGTGCGCTGCTGCAGGGCCAGGTTCTCCGCCAGATCCTGCAACTGCCGCTGCGCCTGCCCCAGGGCCTGCTGCAGCTGCGTCTGCTCCTCGTCCAGGCCCCGCTGGCGGGTGGCGGCCTCGGCATGGCTGCCGTCCTGTTGCTGCCGCTCCAGCTGCAGTTCGTCCAGCCGTTGCTGCCACTGCCGCAGCCGTTCCTCCAGCTGCTGCTGCTCGGCCAGCAGCGGTCCCAGCTGGTTCTGCAGGGCCTGGCGCTGCTGGCTGCGCTGGCGCTGCTCCTCCAGCCAGGTGCCGGAGCGCCCCGCCACCTCGCCCAGGCGCCGCCGCGAGAGTTCCACGGCCGCCTCCGCGTCGCGGCAGCGGCCTTCAGCGG
>NZ_JAYGID010000117.1:0-1584 GCF_034931685.1 Synechococcus sp. CCY9202 | reverse complement strand
CGGAAGGTCTTGGGCTTGCTCATGCCCCATATTATCGACCAGATCCATTGCAGCCACTGAGATCTGGGCAGATTCAGGGGCGTCTGTGGAGCATGCGGGCGGTGATCTATGCGCGACAGGCTCCTAGCGTGATGGGGGATACCAGCGAAATGCCAATGTGGAGGAGCGCTGAATCAAGAGGATCGGGCGTGGCCAACAGGAGCGAAAAGAAAGGTTTTTCCCCACGCAAGGAGCCCCGCTTCAGTGTGCCGGCTTTCTCGGTTCAGATTGCTGCGATTTTAGAGATCGATGGCCAGCAGTACAAAGCTCGCCTATGGGATGTCAGCCTTTCAGGCTGCTGCATCGCCATTCCTGACAAAGAGGGATCCCCTGTGCCCGGGGATCATGGCCAGGTGCTCATCCGCAATCCCAGTCCGGGTGATCCTCTGGTGAGCAACGCTACCGTGATGTGGATGGATCATGTGGGATCAGCTTATTTTGTCGGCTGCAAATATGACAAGCCGATTGAGCTGCAGGGGACGTTTTTGTCTGTTTATGAGCAGAAGAGATAGTCTGGCTGTTTTCTGTCCTTGTTTTTCTTCGTGAAGCCTGTCAAGGTTAGATCCTCAACTCTCCGTCTGAGAAAACAAGTACGTTAAAGTTATTGAGCTGAATGCCATAGCCACCACCGCTCACATAGCATGATGTTCTGGTGCATGGTCCCGATCCAACTGTAGAAGTCTTTCGGAATGAATAGGAGGAGATCTGGCCAGGAAAGTAGGCGATATCTGATTCCGTACTGCTGGCTGTAATCGTCGTGGTAGAGGTGAGTGGCCTGTAATGGTTGACACCTCCAGCGGTGCTGCAAGGCGAGGATCCGCCGGCACAGGAGGATGGATTGTTCAAGTAGAGATCGTAAAGGGAAAAGATCGGATTTGAGTCTGTTGTGGACTGGAAGGTTCTTGTCACCGGGCTAGAGGATCCTGCCTGTGCGGCCAAAGTGACCTCAAGACTGCGGGCCAATGTAGAACTGGTTTTATTTAGAGTTGCCGTCATGGAAGTTGCCGTCGGCAGACGATCCAATACAACAGACTCAGACGATGCTCCCCCAGCATTGATGTTGCCAGAAGAATCATAGACAGGGCCGCAACGCACCAAGGCAAAAGGACCGGTCCAATCAGTAGAAGTTGAAGGCACTGAGCGTGTCGCATAAATTACTTGCCATGCTCCGTATTTTCCGGTAATGACCAACTTGACACTAGCCCCTGTTCCACATGCTGTTGGATAGGTTCCACTGTCTTCAACCAAAGAAGACATCTCAACTTCATAGCGGATCAGATTAGACGCTTGCGCAAGATCATCTTTGAGGGTCTGGGAAATCACATTGGCTCCTGAAAGACGGACCTCAGACGTGAGAACTGCACTGCCAATTCCAGCAATGACAAGAGCGCCAATCGCCGAAGCAATTAACAATTCAACTAAGAGTTTGCTGAAAAACCCCGCCACCTCTGCGAGAATGGGCCAACTGCCCCAGGTTTGATGCGAGGTCAGCAGGAGCGCAGCGGCTCCTTGTTCTCCTACGTCTCGATCGAGGAGCGGATCCCG
>NZ_JAYGID010000116.1:0-2958 GCF_034931685.1 Synechococcus sp. CCY9202 | reverse complement strand
GCCGCCGGCCGGGCAGCGCCGCAGCGGATCGCGATCGAGGGGGGCAGCGCCGGCGGCTTCACCACCCTGGCCGCCCTCTGCTTCACGTCGGTGTTCCGGGCCGGCGCCTGCCGCTATGGGGTGGCTGATCTCGCTGCCCTGGCCACCGACACCCATCGCTTCGAGGCCCGCTACCTCGACGGACTGGTGGGCCCCTGGCCCCAGGACCGGGCGCTGTACGAGGCCCGCTCGCCGCTGCGGCACGCCGATCGGATCCGCTGCCCGGTGATCTTCTTCCAGGGCTCGGAGGATCGGGTGGTGCCACCGGAGCAGACCCTGGCCATGGCCAGCGCCCTGCGGGCGAACGGAGTGTCGGTGGAGGTGCGGCTGTTCGAGGGCGAAGGCCACGGCTTCCGCGATGGCGCCGTGCAGCGCACCGTTCTCGAGGCCACCGAAGCGTTCTTCCGCAACGCCTTTGGGCTGTGACGACTTCGCGGCCAGGGGGCAGCCACCGATCAGGCTGAGAACCACGACGGCTTTCGCCACGCAGGACGTGACCCGTGATCAATGAGCTGGAGCTGGATTTCTCCCTCCTGACTGGCTGGATGCAGACCAGCCTCGCCACGCTGCTGCTGGCCACGGGGGCGCTGCTGCTGCTGCTGGTGCTCGGCGTGAGTGTGGGTCAGGCGCTGGGCATGCGGCGCTGGGGACTGCCGGAGGCCCTGCTGGCGGGAGCCTTCGGTCTGCTGATCGCCCCGGCCGGCCTGCTGCCCCTGCTGCCCCAGGCCGTGATCGATCTCTGGTCCGATCTGCCCCTGCCCCTGCTGACGCTGGTGTTCGCCACCCTGCTGCTGGGCAAACCCCTGCCCCGCCTGGCCGGTCTGTGGCGACCGCTCTCGGGCCAGCTGTCGCTGGCGCTCACCCTGGCTTTCGGGCAGTTCCTGGTGGGGGGCCTGGCCGTGATGGTCATGCAGCCGGCTCTGGGGGTCAGCCCGGTGATGGCCTGCCTGATCGAGGTGGCCTTTGAGGGGGGCCACGGCTCAGCCGCCGCCATGGGCCCCACCTACGAGCGGCTCGGTCTGGAGGGCGGCGAAGCCCTGGGGCTGGCCATGGCCACGGTGGGGCTGCTGGCCTCCACGCTGGTGGGCGGACTGGTGGTGGTGCTGGCCCGCAGCAGCGGCTGGCTGAAGTTCGCCGACGTGATGGTGCACGAAGCCGTGGAGGAGGTGGTGCGGACAGCCGATCCGCTCGACAACCTCGTCCCCCGCCCCCTGGAGGCCCCCACGGTGGCGACACCGGCCCTGGTGCGGACAGTGGCCGACTGGGCCGTGAATCTCGGCCTGGCCGGTCTGGCCGTGCTGTTCGGCTGGGTGGCGCTGCAGGGGTTGCGCTGGATCGCCGACGGGGTGGGCGGCGGCTTTGCCCTGGTGATCGACGCCCTGCCCGTCTTCCCACTGGCCCTGGTGGGATCGCTGCTGGTGCGATTGGTGCTGGAACGCAGCAACCAGGTGCAGTGGGTGTCAGCGCCGATCCAGGGGCTCACGGCCACCCTCTCGGCCGACCTGCTGATCACCGGTGCCACCGCCTGCCTCAACCTCTCGCTGCTGGCCCACGACTGGCTGCCCCTGACGGTGCTGGCCGGCGCGGGCCTGATCTGGAACCTGCTGGTGGTGCTGCTGCTCGCCCCGCGGATCCTGCCGTTCGACTGGTTTGAGCGCGGCATCATCGAATTCGGCCAGGCCACCGGCGTGGCAGCCAGCGGTCTGCTGCTGCTGCGCATGGCCGACCCGGATGATCGCAGCACCGCCCTGCAGGCCTTCTCGATGAAGCAGATGCTGCTGCAGCCGGTGCTGGCCGGCGGGGTGGTCACCGTGGTGGCGCCCCTGGCGATCTCCGGCCTGGGGCTGCCCGTCTGGACAGGGCTCTGCCTGGTGCTTGTGCTGATCTGGATCTCGGTGGGGCTGCTGCTGGCCCGGATCTGAGCATCCGCCTCAGCGCACCATCGCCGCCACATTGCCGCCATCGACGGTGAGCACGGCGCCGGTGGTGCGGCCCAGCTGGGCCAAGGCCACGAAGGCATCGGCCACATCAGCCGCGCGGACCTCCTCGCCCAGCAGGTTGCCGGCCATGTAGACGTCTTCGCTGACGCCGCGGGCGGAGGAGCGCTGCTTGATCATGACCTCATCCAGCAGGCCGGAGCGGATCCGGTCAGCATTGATCGCATTGGCGCGAACACCCTCCTCGCCGGCCTCGAGGGCGTACTGACGCATCAGGGCCAGCAGGGCCGCCTTGGCGATGCCATAGGCACCGAAATTGGGGCCTGGATTGAGGGCCTGCTTGCTGACATTGAACAGCAGCTGACCGCCCAGCCGCGGTGCATCGCCGGCCAGATCGGTGCGGCGCCAGCCGTTCTGGGCGCGGAACACCGCCAGGGCCGCCTGGGCCACCTGCTGATGGCTGAAGAAGTTGAGCTCGAAGCAGTCCCGCAGCGCCTCGTCTTCCAGATCGGCCATGGCACCGGTCCAGGCGGCGCCGGCATTGCTCACCACGATGTCGAGGCCACCGAAGTGGAGGCAGACCCGCTCCATGGCCTGCCGCACCTGGGCGACATCGGTCACATCGCAGGCGATCCCCAGGGCCTTCTTGCCGCAGGATGCCGCCGTGGCCTCCGCCGCAACGCCATCGCGATCCAGCACCGCCAACTCGGCGCCCTGGGCCGCAAAAGCCCGAGCCGTGGCGGCACCGATGCCGCCGCCGCCACCGGTCACGAGCACCACCTGGCGGGCCAGGGGCTTCTCGCGCCCCTTGCCGAGCTTGGCCTGCTCCAGGCTCCAATACTCCATCTCGAAGGTGTCGTCTTCATTCACGGGCTGAAAACGACCCACGGCCTCGGCCGCCAGCAGGGTCTGGGCCCAGGCTTCCGCCAGATCCGCCGCCACGGCCGCCGCCGCCGCGCTGCCCCCCAGGCCGATCAGGCCC
>NZ_JAYGID010000115.1:0-4545 GCF_034931685.1 Synechococcus sp. CCY9202 | reverse complement strand
AATGCCAGCAGGAGGAGCGCCCATCTCAAGCAGTCTCTGCCTGAGATGCAAACGGGAATCAGGGCGCCGTCAAGGGTTCAGCTGAGACGAAGTTCGCCGCGTGCTGTCCCGACCCCTGAACGGATACTGTCGGCTTACGCATGCCCGATGGTATCAGCGCCTTCCAAGTAGAAGGCCGGACCTACTACATCACCGCCAATGAAGGGGATGCCCGGGAATACGGAGACTATGAAGATATAGCCCGCAATCCCGCTGCCGCCAATGGCCGACTGGACACCATCCTGGCCTCTGATGGCACGCCCACCAACGTCTCCCTTGGTAGTCGCTCGGTGAGCATCTTTGATGCCCAGACCGGCGAGCTTGTCTGGGACAGCGGGAACAGCCTTCAGACAATCGCCTTCGCAGCGGGCACGTATGCCGACGGCCGCAGTGATGCCAAGGGTGTGGAGCCCGAGACGGTGACGACCATCCAGGAAGACGGCCGCACTTACGCCATCGTGGGGATGGAGCGTGGCCTCAAGACCACCCTGGTCATCTTCGACATCAGTGAGCCGACGAATGGCCAGTACGTCAGCCACAGCGTGATTGAGGGCAGTCTCTCCCCCGAGGGCCTGCTGGTGATTCCCGCCAAGGACAGCCCCACCCGCCGCAGCCAGTTGGTGATCTCCAATGAGGTCAGCAACACCCTGGACATCCTCGACCTGAGTGCTCTGATCAACACCCCTGGCCCAGGCAGTGCGGGCGTCTTCGAGCAGACGATGCTCAAGGATGTGGCCGGAGGGCCCGAGCTGCAGATCAGCAGTCTGATCACCAATGGTGAGTTCACCAACGGCCTGGAGCCCGGCGCCAGTGTCTACACACCCACCGGCATCTTCGATGGCCTTGGCGCCTACGACAACGGAGATGGCACCTACACCGTGCTGGCCAACAGCGAGCTCAACAACGGCACCGGCACCCCCTATGTAGTGGGCGGTGTGGCCCTCAACGGCGCCCGCATCCACAAGCTGATCGTTGACAAGGACGTCGATGATGACGCCAGCAACGGCTACCAGTCGGCAGTGATCGCTGGAGGGATCGCTTACACAACCATCGTGGATGCCAACGGCAATCTGGTCACCGATGCCGCCCAGCTGAACGGAGGTTTCAATCGCTTCTGTTCTGGCAGTTTCGAGATAGCCGACCGTTTCGGGGCCGGCCATGGCTTTGTGGATTCCATCTACCTCACCGGTGAGGAGACGGATGAGGGTCTCTTCTATGCCCTCGACACCGCCACCGAAACCCTCTACGCCCTGCCGGGGCTGGGCCGCGGTGGCTGGGAAACCGCCGTGCAGGTGGACACGGGCAGCGCGAACACCGTGGCTGTGATCCTGATGGATGACAACACCTCCCCCCTCTATCTGTGGGTGGGCAGCAAGTCGGTGGATCCGGCGGCCTCTTTCCTGGAACGCAACGGCCTGGCGGCGAGCCAGGGCAATGTCTACACCTGGGTTCCGACGGGTGGCAGCATTGGCACGGATGCTGGCCTGGTCGAGCAGGACTACACGGATGATGATGTCGACAATCCGGTGGCTGTACCCGATTCCGCTGACCTCAATGACCTGGCCCTGGGCACCGCCGCCGCCGGCAGCTGGGAGCTGGTGGGCGACGGCTCCACAGTGGCCAGCTGGGATGAGGCCACCCTGCGAGCCAACGCCAACGCCCTCGGGGCGCTCCAGCTCAGCCGCCTGGAGGACGCCAGCATCAATCCCACCAATGGCCAGCAGGTGGTGTTCGCCACCACCGGCAATTCGGCCTTTGCTGGGGCCGACAGCTTCGGCAACCTGATCACCCTGGATCTCAGCGGTGCTTTCAATCCTGATGGAGAGATTGTTGCGGGAAACAACAGCACCAATCTGACCGTAATTTATGACGGCGATCGGGAAATTTCTGATTGGGAGACTACCAACGGGAGTGCGATCGATACGCCCGAAGAACAGGCCGCCTTCGGTGCCACGATCATCCGCAGCCCCGACAACCTCACCTGGTCGGCTGATGGGTCAGTCTATGTGCAGGAAGATCGCTCGGTGCCTGCGCCTTACTTCGCCCAGGAAGAGGCCTCGATCTGGAAGGTGAGCCCCACCGAGACAGATTCCATCACGGGCCAGGCCTCCACTGAACGCTGGGCCCAGATCGATCGGACCGCAGTCCCTACCGACTACGGCCAGACCGACCCCAGCGCTACCGATCCGGGCAACTGGGAATCCTCCGGGATTCTTGATGTCTCCACCCTCTACAACCAGCTCCCCGGCACCAGTTTCCTGGCCGACGTACAGGCCCACAGCCTGCGCGACGGCAACATCGGCGAGAACGGCAACCTTGTGCAGGGTGGCCAGCTCAACCTGATCCAGGACACCGGCGTGCTCTGAGCCTTCGGGTGACCCGCCGATGATGTTGAGGGCCCCCAGCTGGGCCCTTTTTCATGCTTCGGCCAGCAGGGCCAGCAGAGCCGCTTCATCCAGCACCGCCACTCCGAGGCTTTCCGCTTTGGCCAGCTTGCTGCCGGCCTCCTCGCCGGCCACCACGTAGCTAGTCTTCTTGCTTACCGAGCCGGTGACCTTGCCGCCGGCGGCCTCGATCCGCTCCTGGGCCTGGCGGCGGCTGAGGCTGGGCAGGGTGCCGGTGAGCACGAAGGTGGAGCCAGCCAGGGGCGCCGCCAGGGCCGCGGCCCCCTCGCTGGGACCGGCCATGGCCTGCTGCTCGGCCGCACTGAAGGCCAGGGAGAAGCCGAGCTGCTCCAGCTCCGCCAGCAGGGCCTGGTTGGCCGGGGTGCCGAACCACTGCTGCAGGCTCTGGGCGATCTCCCCGCCGATGCCGAACACGGCGATGATCCGCTCCGGGCTGTCGGCGGCGGCGGCGGCCAGATCGGCGGCGCTGGGGAAGGCGCGGGCCAGGGCCTTGGCATTCACCTCCCCCACGTGATGGATGCCGAGCCCGTAGAGCTGCCGCGGCCAGGGCTGGGTTCTGGAGGCCGCCAGGGCCGCCACCAGATTGGCGGCACTCTTCTCGCCCATCCGCTCCAGGCTGGCCAGCAGGGCCGCATCGAGCCGGTAGAGATCGGCGATCGAGGCCACCAGGCCCCGATCCACCAGCTGCTCGATCAGCTTGCCGCCGAGGCCGTCCACATCGAGGGCCCCCTTGCTGACCCAGTGGCGCAGGGCGCCCCGCAGGATCGCCGGGCAGCTGCTGTTGACGCAGCGGGTGGCCGCCTCGCCCTCCTCCCGCACCAGCTCCGAGCCACATTCCGGGCAGGTCTGGGGCAAGGCCAGCCGCGGAGCCGCCGCAGGCCGCAGCTCCGGCAGCACCCGCACCACCTCCGGAATGATCTCGCCGGCCTTGCGCACCACGATCGTGTCGCCGGCATGGAGATCCAGCTCCGCCAGGCGGTCGGCGTTGTGAAGGGTGGCGCGGCTCACCGTGGTGCCGGCCAGGGGGACCGGCTCGAACTCGGCCACGGGCGTCACCACGCCGGTGCGGCCCACCTGGCAGGCCAGCCGCAGCAGCTTGCTGGGGGCCTCCTCGGCGGCGTACTTGAGCGCGATCGCCCAGCGGGGGGCCTTCTGGGTGAAGCCGGCATCGGCCTGCAGGCGCAGATCGTTGAGCTTCACCACCACGCCGTCGGTGGCATACGGCAGCTGCCGGCGCCCCTCCTCCCACTGGGCGAAGAAGGCCTCCACCGCCGCCAGATCGTTCAGAAGCGAGGCATTGGGATTCACCCGGAACCCGGCCCTCTGCAGCCACTGCAGCGCCTGCCACTGACCGGTGGGGCGCTGGGGATCAGCGGCGGCGGGCTGCCAGTCGTCCGGCAGATGCAGGGTGTAAGCGAAGAAATCGAGCCGGCGGGCGGCCACCACCCGCGGATCCAGCTGGCGCAGGGTGCCGGCGCAGGCGTTGCGGGGATTGGCGAACAGGGCCTCGCCCCGGGCCTGCCGCTCGGCATTGATCGCGGCAAAGGTCGCGTCGGGGATCAGGGCCTCGCCGCGCACCTCCACCCACTCCGGCGGGCGCTCGAGCTGGAGCCGCAGCGGCACGCTCTGGATCGTGCGCACGTTGGCGGTGATCTCCTCGCCCCGCTCGCCGTCGCCACGGGTGGCGGCCCGCACCAGCAGGCCGTGCTCGTAGCTGAGGGCGAGGGCGTTGCCGTCGATCTTGAGCTCGCCCACCATCGCCAGGGCCGGCAGGGGAGCGCCGGGCTGGGGCTGGCGATCCAGCACCTTGAGCAGCCGTCCGTACCAGGCCTCCAGCTCCTCGAGGGAGAAGGCGTTATCGAGGCTGAGCAGGCCGATGCGGTGGGCCACACTCACGAACCCCTCGGCCGGGGCCCCACCGACGCGCTGAGTCGGGCTGTCCGGCGTGATCAGCTCAGGATGGGTCCCCTCGAGCTCCAGCAGCTCCCGGTAGAGCCGGTCGTAGACCGGATCCTCCATATCGGGGGCGTCGAGCACGTAATAGGCATGGGCGGCGCGGCTGAGCAGCCGCCGCAGCTCCTCGGCCCGCTGCCGCGCGGCC
>NZ_JAYGID010000114.1:0-5541 GCF_034931685.1 Synechococcus sp. CCY9202 | reverse complement strand
GCCGATCAGAGAAGGGTTTGGCCTGAAACCACGCACGCACCGGAAGAAAGCCCGTCAGCAGTTTCTGGCAGTAGCAAAGAAGAAGCGCCCTCGCATCAGCAAGATTCGAAAAGCGATCAAGCAGCAGATCGGTCATCTTGAACGGAATCTTGCCAGCATTGATGCCCTGATCGCTTGCGGCGGCTGCCTTCTGGCCGCAGGAAGGCACTGGTATCAAAAACTCTTAGTGGTCAGCGAGCTGGTTCGCCAGCAGAAGATTCTCTACCACTCAGACAGCAGAAGCATCCCAGATCGGATCGTGAGTCTCTTCCAAGCTCACATTAGGCCAATTGTTCGTGGCAAGGCCAGATGCAATGTCGAATTCGGAGCCAAGATCTCCATTTCAGTCACCGGTGATGGGTTTACCTACCTGGATCGCCTGAGCTACGACCCCTACAACGAAGGAGAAGACCTAAAGGCTCAGGCAAGAGCCTATCGCCGTCGTCATGGCCATTATCCAGAAGTGATCTGTGCCGATCAGATCTATCGGACTCGAGCGAACCGCGCTTTCTGCCAACGGCATGGGATTCGCCTGAGTGGACCTCGCCTTGGTCGGCCCAAGAGCGATCCTGAGCTTGTGGCAGAAGAGAAGAGACAGTTTCTTGATGATCAGCGTCAACGTAACGCGGTCGAAGGCAAAATCGGACAGGGGAAGCGGCGGTTTGGATTGGGTTTGATTCGTGAGAAGCTGGCTGCCACCCAAGGATCAGCCATTGCATTGGCTGTACTGGTGATGAACCTCGAGAAGCTGCTGGAGCTTCATTTTGTCCTTTTTGCCGTCTTGTTTCAGCTTCTGATCGGCACTGAATCCATCCGAAGAGGCGAGGAGCGACTCCTGAGCAGTCAACCGGTTGCAGCCTGAGCAACACTCAGAGTTCAGCCGAGCTTCCCCACTTTGTTGCCCCGGGGCCTGGTTCTTACTTTCTCAGGAGGCTCTACTTCGTGTGGCGTCACCGCTTTCCGCCTGGCAAGGAGGGGAAGTTGCAGGACTACCAGATCGGTCCGTATGGCAAGGGTCCAGGGCAGTGGACGCTCAAACAAGCACGGGAGGAACGGGTACGACTTGATGTGCTGCGGCGTCAGGGGGAAGACCCAAGAGCATTGAAAGCAGAGCAGCGCCAGACCATCCAACGAACAGGTGCCGTGACCTTTCAGAAGGCAGCAGAGGAGTGGTTGTCAATCAACAGCAGCAAACTCGCTGCCACCACTCTCAAGGATTACAACAATAAGATGCAGAACCAGATCCTGCCTGTCTTTGGCAAACGGTCAATCAGGGCGATCAATCGCAGTGAATGTCTGGACTTCAAGCGCACCATCGAGGCGCGGGGAGCACTGAATCAGTCCGACAAGGTGTTTGGCTTACTCAGGCAGGTCTTCTCGTATGCCATCGACCATGAATGGATCTCAGAACCGAACCCTGCCAGGAGTTCCAGACACGCTCACTCAGGTCATGTCGCAAAGAGTCATCCGTCACTGGATTGGAACGATGTGCCTGGATTCCTGGCGGATCTCACCAGCAATAAGGGCAATGGAGATCTGCTTACCCTTGCTTCCGTGAAGGTCTTGCTGCTGACTTTTATGCGGGTTGGTGCTGTGGTTCCAGGTGAGTGGTCAGAAGTCAATTGGGACCAGCGGATTTGGACCATACCCGCCAGAAGGATGAAAGGTCGGAATTCAACGAGGCAGGATCATCTAATTCCCCTCTCGCAACCGCTGGTTGATCTCTTGGAGGTCCTCAAAACAATCACAGGACATACCCCCTACATCTTTCAAAGTCCCAGGGGCAAGGGCACAGAGCACATCTCTTTGGAGACGCCTAACCATTTGATTAAGCGCATGGGTTATCAAGGAAAACTGGTTGCTCACGGGGTCAGGACCATGGCAACGACCTATGGGCAGGACATCCTGAAGACCCCCTTTCAAGTCATTGACCTACAGATGGGGCATAAACCACCTGGCAAGGTCCGTCAAGCGTATGACAAAGCACAGTTCCTGGAAGAGCGAATTGAATTCATGAGTAAGTGGGGGGATCTCTTGGTAGACAATGGATTAGAGGTATAAAGAAAGGGGGTTACCCCCCTACAGACTTGACCTGTTCTTTGATCCAACCCTGGATGTCAGACTCCAGCCAGACCACAAGGCGTGGACCAAGCGGAATCTGTTTCGGGAAGGTGCCATCAGCAATGCGCGCGTAGATGGTGGACTTGGAGAGCCCAGTGGCTGACTTGACTTGAGGCAGGCGAAGAAAATACATAATTAAATAAAGTATAATTGAATAAAGTATGTTTTTAAAAATAAATGAAATACTTAAAGATGTGCGTCTTCACAATGCCAGGCAATGAAAACTTTGATTACATTCTAAAACTACAGGCAATTATTGAAAAATGACTTTAGAAATAGCTAACTCTTTAAGGATCAAGACTTGGCTTAATCGTTAAGAATTATAACACCAGCTGAGCGCGGCTTCCCGCGCCCTGTGGCACCATGGCAAGTGTCCGGGCAGATGCTTTGCGCATTAAAGGCGTCTGATGACATCTGTTGGCAACAGGAACCAGCAACTCGTACTGCAATGGGCAATAGACTTTTGGATCCCACTTGAATGCAGTTCAACGCCAGGCAGCTGTCTTGACACTCCTTAAGTATGCAGCAGAAAACCTATAGGAAGTATTCGCTTGTGAATGATCACTCTGTTCTTCGTGATGATAGCGTGAGCAGAAAAAGAAAAGGTAAGCCTCTCAACACTAATGTAGACATTCCTTTCGCATGGGAGTGCGGCCCCTACGGTGAGTGGTTCCCCGATGACCCCGATGAAGTTCTGGATGCTAGTTAGATCCTGATGTAGATACAAGGAGATTGCTCTGCTGTAGCTTTGCCGGGGGGGGCTGAATGGATGCTTATAAGCAGTCATGCAAGTGAAGGACATCTGAGCTCACCATTTCACACAGATGCCAGTAGCAGGCGGGCTCCTCCTGCGAATCTATCTCCGTTTCCACAATCACGCCCCAAAGAATCTCACCTGAGGCTTGCCGCTTCACCAACAAGCAACCGATGAGCTCGGGGGCGACCTGCTCGGCGGGGCGGGCGAAGAAGGCGTTGGGGAGGTGCTGGGAGAGCGTGGTGGCTGTGGGTGTGGCTATGCGTGAAAGCACTGACACCATCCATCTGCCAATCCCCCAACTGACCACCCAAACCAAGCGCCGCAGCACTCTGCAGCGAATATAAGGAATTGTAGATTTTTTGAAGCAGTGCAGAGTTGCATCCGCCTGAGCCTCTCGCTGACTGGCACTGCCGCTCTGGCGCTGGCATCTCTACCATTTGGTATCAGCCCTGCAGCAGCGCAAGATCCCGAGGCTGCCAGCACTGAGGCGGCAGACCTGGGTGTGATGGGGGTGAACCTTAGGGATGCCGTAAAGTTCAACTACGGCTTCCAGGGGGCTCTACAAGGCGCTGGCACCCCTAATCAGGCAGGACTTGGCGCCTTCATTCCACTCCACGTTGGCAGCAGCAGCGTTGCTTTTGTAGATGTGCTGGTGAATGCCAACTTCAATGACTACGGCAACTACAGCAGCATCATCAATACAGACGTTTCAGGCACCACATTCTCAACCTCCACACGGCTTGGGTATCGCTGGCTCAATGGCAACCGCTCCTGGATGTTTGGCGTCAATGCGGGTTATGACAGCCGACCGATGGCAACAGGACCTGCCGATACAGGTGTCACGGTTACGAATTCCCAAACGGGGTTTTTCCAGCAGGTATCCGCAGGAGTAGAGGCAGTTTCTAATTCCTGGAACTTCAATGCCTATGCTTTGGTGCCCGTTGGCGACACCGAGCAGCAGCTCAACAGTGTTTATGACGGCGGGGCACTGGATACCTACGGACTGGATGTTGGTTACAGCATTACTCCTGAATTGCGGGCTTCTGTTGGTTATTACTACCAAAGCGGTGACCTGGGAGCTGCTGATGGTTCTGGAGTTCGGGGCAGACTTGCGTACAACCTGACAAATGGTCTCACCGTTGGCGCCAATCTCTCCTACGACCAGGCATTTGAGACCAGGGTTTCGGCAGACATCAAATATCGCTTTGGCACTAATGGCTATGGAGCGCCGAGCATTAGAAAGCAGCAGCCTGTGGTGATACCTGTTATTCAGGCGCTATCAACAACGCCAGCCAATCGGGATGTGCGGGTGCACGATGCGGGGTGGGCAGTCGGCAGCGAGCCAGCAAATGGGCAGTCGGCAGCGAGCCAGCAAGTACCTGTCTGTTGTACAACACCAGCAGAAGAAAACCCACCTCCCTTTTATAAATTCTAACTTAAGGCACCCTAACTCCAAAAGCCCCTGCCAACACAGGGGCTTTTTAATTCTTCAACCGCCCCAAACCAGCCTCAACCGCTTCCAATACCTGGCACCATCTCCCACCTCCACCGCAGATTTTGAGCCACTTTCCCCACCAAAATAAACCTCAAATATTTCAACCCACAGCAAAGCCAGACCACTACATTCTTTTGCTTTACAGATACAAATATTCCTCAACGCAACTACCAAATACTTCGCTCTCTGTCGCCATCACGGATGCCATTGGCTCTTCTAAATCTCACTGCTATCTGATGCCACTCCTCAGGGATTTGATTGAGGCGTATGTCAAACGCAAAAGGTAGTTGAGTTTGCCCTGGTGATATCCGCTTGCTCTTGCTCCTGCTGCCGCTGCTCTCAATCAATCGCTTCAGCATCCTTGAGCCCCAGTGGCACTTAGGTGCTCCTTTTGCGTGATGGCGATACTTCTGGCAGAAACGCTCATAATGCTTGGAGCATCCCTTCAGCGTTGGTGCCAGTGACAGGAAGCTTGGGTGCCACTCACCGACGCCATCATTCTCCAATCTGCCGTAGTGCCCGTAGTTGGAATAGGGGCCATAAAATCCCTTTCTCACCCCTGCTGCTTTGGGATTGGCGTGAATGTACCTGAGTGTATTCAGCACTCTTCTGTGGTCTTTAGGAGCAATCGCAGTGGCGTAATACCTTGCCTCCCAGAAGTGCCCGCAACGCCCAGCAAGGCGGTTGAGTGCCATCGCTGAATACCAACCAATCCAGTGCATCAAGCGGGGGAGTTGAGAGGCATCATCAGGTCTGATGAGGAGGTGCAGGTGGTTTGCCATCAGACACACCCCATAAAGCTTGTGTGGGATTTTGGTTTGTGCCTTGGCGAGCACTGCCAGCAACACATCCCGTCTCAATCCTTTGGCAATCAAAAACTGACGGCTATTACACCGCAGTGTGATGTGAAATGAATACCCCTGCGGCAGATGGCGTGGTTTGCGGGGCATTTGAGGAGAGCTTCTGCTTCCACAATCACGCCCCAGAGCAGCTCGCCATCCGCTTGGCGTTTCACCAGCAGGCAGCCGATGAGGTCGGGGGCATCCTGCTCGGCGGGGCGGGCGAAGAAGGATTGGGGCAGGTGCTGGGAGGGATTGGTGGCTATGGGTGTGGCTGTGTGTGAAAGCAC
>NZ_JAYGID010000113.1:0-10889 GCF_034931685.1 Synechococcus sp. CCY9202 | reverse complement strand
TGGATCCGGAGGGCAACCGGTTGCTGTTGCTGGTGATGCCAGCAGCGTGAAGTCCCCTTCATGAAGCCCCATTGCCCTTGGTGAAGAGCGGTTTCGTTCGCGCTCCAGCTCTTGTCCTGAGCCGCCAGCCGTCCGATCGTGACTGCATCGACACCCGGGAGGCTCCAGCGCATGGAAGACACCCCACCTGAGCAACCGTCAGGAGTGCGCTGACGATCCGGCCCCTGCTCCAACACTCTCAACGGATGACTGACGTTCCTGGCGTGTCGTGGCTGTTTTGCTGAAACAACCCTGGCGCCGTCCATTGCACCGCCTCAGGTGCCCCGGACCCAACGGAACGTCCCGATCGACACCTGGCCCCAGGTGCCAGCGTCAGCAGCTCCGACCTCACAACCCACGATTCAAGCCCGGTGGCCTCGTCACTGGGCTTTGTCGTGTTTCCGACGACAATCAAGGCGATCAGCAAGGCATCAACTCCAGAGAGGCTCTGCTCACCTCAGTTCCTGAGGACTTCTGATCGATTCAGAAGTCACCTGATCACACGCTGATCAGAGGCTCAATCTGTACCAGCAGCGCAGGCAGTTGCTCGCTCAGGGTGATCCACACCTCCTCAAGGTCCACGCGGTCATAGGCATGGATCAGCACATCCCGCATACCTGCCATCTCCCGCCAGGGAATCTGTGGATGTTGCTTGCGGCAGGCGTCGCTCAGCCGCTTGGTGGCTTCCCCAATGATCTCCAGATTGCGCACCACGGCATCCTGGAGAACGTCGCTGGCCATGAATGTCTCGCGATCGGGAATGGGGAATCCTTGAACCCGTCGGATCGTGGTCAGGATGTCGCGCAAGGCATCACGGTCCCTGGGCTCCATCACAGAGGGATCGCGTCCCGCTCAGCCGAGGCCAGAGCGGTGGGCCTGAGATTGCGGCGGCGAATCAGATCAACGCGGCAGTGCAGCGTGTCTTCCAGGGCCTGCTTCAGGGCAATGCGGTCCAGGAGACCGGTGCGTGGAGGCAGATCCACCAGCAGATCCAGATCACTGTCGGGTCCAGCCTGATCACGGGCCACGGACCCAAATGCCGCCAGATTGCTGGCGCCATGGGCCATGGCGATCTCCCTGATCCTTGGAGCCTGTGCCAGTAGGTCGTCGAGGCGCATGGCTGCCCAGAAGCCATTGGCAGCCTAAGAGACTGCTGAAAAACCCCTTCAAGGGCCATTCAGCCCGGGAACGCCTGACTCCGAGCCCAGTGTTCACGGGCGCTGCGCCCAGAGGTCAGACTCAAGTCATGGCGACCTCGGGACTTTTTCAGCAGGCTCCTAAGAGAAGCGACTCAGCTCGCCCTGCCTCGTGAGGCCATGGTCACTGGTGGACTGGCCGGTTGCAGGGAACTGGTTGGAACCGCCCTGGTCGAGGCCTCTGATTGATTGATAGATCCGCTGGACCGCCGCGTCAGTACGGCAAACCGTTCACAGCTGCAGGGCAGCAGCTGCAGGGAGGTCGTACCACAAGCGACAGGACGGCTGGCGGTCCGAGCACCGAGGTGGAGAGCCTGGCTGCGCGGGGTGAGCGGGTGGTGGCCTACAGCTTCAGGCACGGCTACACCTCTCGGTAGCGGCCATGAACAGGAGCGGCACTGGGTAACTCGCCAACGGGGACTCTGCCTTGATCAGCACAGCAGCCGAGGCATGGCGCGGCTCAGCCGCCTTGCCCAGCGCCTTCAAACAGAGCAGCAATATCGCCGGCAGCCATTTGATCGAAGTCGTCGGGCACGGTGCACTGGCCCCCCAGCAGGCCCAGGCGGCGCACCATCGGCCGGCCTGCCATGCCGATCACAAACGCTTCACCTGCCGCTGCTTCCTCCACCAGGCGAGAACGATGCGTCTTGTCGTCGTGCATGGTCTCCGGACGCATGTGGAGTGGCGCCGCTTCGAGGTTGGTTCCACGATAATGGGGGGTAACGCCGTGAGCTTCTGATGTTCAGGATTCATACCCACGATTCCTGGGGGATCGTGAATGTCGGGACCTTTCAGTCCCAGGAAGAAGCACGTCAGGCTTTTGCGTCATTGTGCGAAGATCCCTGGTACAAGAGCGATGGAACTGTCAAGGGTATTGAGCTGGTCCAGGCCTCCGCTGAAGGCGTTCAAAGGCTGGACTGGTACGCACTTATGGACGTTCGTGATTAGGGAGGTCTTCGGCCATTATCATTTGAACATCTGCAATCAAGCCTGTGATTCCTGCGTCTCCAGCTCAGGCGCTTGAACACTCTGGGACGAGATCAGAAGCTTCAATACAGACACCGGCATGGACAACACCGAAAGCCAGGCATATGGAGGTTGCCTTTCTGGCTCTGTGCTGACTGGTTCTGTGCTGATCGTTCCTCCCGGTGCGATTACTCCGCATCGAGCAGCTCCGCCAGCGGCACGAACGTATACCCGAGCCGTTGCAGGTCGGGAATGATCCGGCGCAGGGCTCGGAGGGTTCGCCCACTCAGGGCCGGCGTGTCATGCAGCACCAGGATTCCGCCGGGGTGGGCGTTGATCCGCACGAACCAGCGCATGAAACTCATCGGTGGTCGCAGGGTATCCCAGGGGAAGATCGAGGCCAGCACCAGGCGGTAGCGGCGGCCGCGCAGCCACTCCACCATCGGCCGGTGAAACCATCCCTGTCCGGGTCGGCACCAGCGCCAGGTGAGCCGTTCCGGCAGAGCGGCCCGCTCGATCGCCCGCTGGGTGTCGCGCAGTTGCTGCAGAAAGGCCGGCTCCGCCAGGGTGGCGGTCCGCTCATCCCGCCAGAGGTGGTTGCCGAGGTCGTGGCCCTCCTGCAGGGCCCTTCGTGGAAAGTGCGGATCGCGCTCCAGATGGGAGCCGACCAGGAAGAACGTGGCCGGCACATCCAGCTCCCGAAGCAGATCCAGCAAGGCCCCGGAACCTGGCCCGCTCGGCCCATCGTCGATGGTGAGGGCCAGCCGCCTGCGATCCGCCGCTCCGCAGAACACCACATCCGGATGGCGCCGGGCCAGAACCGTACGGATCAGCAGTGAAGGCAGCAGCAGCCCGAACGCCACCAGATCACTCAGCAGTATCAGGCTGAGGGCCAACAACAGCAGGGGGATCCCATCCATCGGGCATCTCTTCGATGGCCCCAATCTTGAGTCTGTGCGGCCACACCAGCAGTCCGCCAGATCAACGGCGTTTGGCAGCAGGAGATCCCTGCCTGCTCAAGCCGCTGGCGGGTGGGAGCTGGAGCCACACTCCACTCGCTAAGGCAATGCAACTGCATTACCTTTGTATTGGTTCCGCTGGGTGGCCCGATGGCTCCTCTTTCCTCGTCTGCAGCGGCCGCTTCCGCCGTGGACGCTCCCCAGCAGGAGGTGGAATCGACGCTCACCGATCGTTACCAGACCACCGTTCCGCAGCCGGTGCGGCGGGCCCTGGGGCTGCGCAAACGCGACCGCATCCGCTACGCCTTCCGCTCCAACGGCGAGGTTGTCCTGGAGCGGGTCAGCCCAGAGCCCGACGACGATCCGGCCCTCGCTCCCTTCCTGGCGCTGTTGGAGCAGGACATCGCCAGCCATCCCGAGCGCCTCAAGCCCATCGCTGCTGATCTGGTCGCCCGCCTGCAGGATCTGGTTGGAGGCATCGAGGTGGATCTCGATGCACCGCTGCCGGACGACGACGAGACCGGCGGCTGCGATACCGACTTCGGAAACATCGGCTGCGGCGACACCATCTGATCGTGGGCAAGGCCGATGCAGCGTCCCTGGTGGCCCATGGGTGGCTGCTATTTGCGCACCCGTTGTTCCTGGATCAGCTGGAGGCGCTGATCGCGGAGGTCGAGACGTTGCGACGCAAGGACCCCCTCGGATATCGCAGCAAGAACACCAGCAAGCGCCTGGCTGCCATCGCACGGTTGATGCTCCAGGACATTCCTCAGGACCCCAGCCGCAAGGAGTACCAGCAGGGATCAACCCTGGGCGCTGGGCATCGGCACTGGCGCCGGGCCAAGTTCTTTCAGCAGTTCCGTCTGTTCTTTCGCTTTCACAATCGCTCGAAGGTGATCGTGCTGGGCTGGGTGAACGACACAGATACCAAGCGGGCCTACGGCAGCAAGACGGATGCCTACCGGGTGTTCCAGTCGATGGTGGACCGTGGCCATCCGCCAGACGACTGGGAGGAGCTCCTGGAGGAAGCGAGCCAGACCGGCGGGCGTCTGCCGCGACTCAGCGAGCAGCTGCATTGATCGGACGGTGGAGTGTCAGTGAGGCTGAGCCTCGAGCCTGCGCCGACGCAACACACGGCTGTCATAACTGGTGAATGCAGCCATTCTGATCGGCAATCCATCGTTGAAGGCTTCATCGGCGGCGGAAGAAGGCCGGTCAATCTGGTTCACCTTCCCCAATTCCATCAACGGATTCAGACTGACAGTCATTCCCCCTACAGAGCCGATCAACATCGTTGCTGATTCCAAGCTAGTGGTGAGCAGCACGGGCGCTGTTCTTCGTTAACATCACCTCCTTGGTGTGGCCCTGCAGCGCCCGCCACTGCTCCACCCGCCGCTACAGGGTGCGCTTGCGCTGGTGCCACTCCTGGCCAGGGTGAATCCGCTCCAGATGGAGCAGCAGGGTCTGGGGCTCAAGTTGGGGCGCCTGCTCCAACATCGGCACCAAGACGCTGTCCCAGACGTCCGCGAGGGGATCGGCACGGGTGCGCCAGGTCCGACCCGGCTGCTGGTGGTGGCCTTGGGGTTGCAACTCACCTCGATCGATGCGCTGAGCGCTGCGAACCGAGATGCCAACGGCATCAGCAGCGATCTGCTGTCTGAGCCCCTGGGCTCGCTTGTCCATGTACCGCGCCTTGATCCGCAACGACAGTTGGGCGGGCACCGAGGGGCTCCGGCTGGCGATCGGAGCCCTGTTGTCGCGCCTTGAGACCCGCCGATGGAGTTGCGCGGACCCCCCGCCTACCTAATCGTCGCCGTGCACCGTGGCCTGGATTAAGGCATCGTGACTGATTGCCGCTTGGGGGTTGCATTCGCCGAAGCGAAGATGTCGTCGCCGTATCAGTCACCCCCCCCTGAACGAGTACCCGAACCATAGATCCCGAGCAGGTTGAACTGAGTTCATCCGAAGATCAATACCTCAGAACTAAGACTTTCCGGGCTTGGCTGTGCCTACTGAGTCGATTAGAGTGTTGATCCTTCCAAGAAGACTGGGTGACCTGAAGTGCTCGTTGATCAGAACGAGGTAATCTCTAGTGGCCACAATGAGTTGAAGTGCTTTACGGCCGACGCCCTCTGGCCTGCCATTCATTATGCTCTCTTCAACGTAGTCGGTAAGCTTGTGAAGCAATAGGTAAAAGTTCGTCGTGCCTGATCGTTCTGGAGGCAAGAAGGAGTTGATTCGAGTGGTCAGGGATGAGATTTTCGACTTTCCATTGGCGATGATGGCCTTCGCGCTTGAAAAGGGAATGGTTCCGGATTCTGTCGCTATCAGAAGCTTGCAGCTCCAGTCTCTACAATCCTGTGGCCTCTGGCTATAAATTGAGCACTTGCATTCTGAGAGTGCACTGCATGGGTGCATAATGCTGAACTTGCTATGGCGATATGGCTTTGCTGGTACCGATAGAGATGTGAGGCAAGAGACCTCTTCCTCAGTTACTACAGTGCGATAGAAGAAAGCACCGCTGCAGCAAAAGCCACAAGTCGAGCAGAGTGATTCAGCCACATCAGTCTGCGATGTTTCAGAATTGGTGTCGATACCGGCCGTCGACCTGGTGTTCATTCTGTTCTGTCAGATCATGCACCCATGCATCCTATGTAATTCTGGTTGGCACTCACTGAGGACCAGTAGATTCATCGGAAGGCCTAGTGCCACGGAGCACCTCTAGCGACACACCGGATTCTAGTTGTTATTTGCGGGGCGGCACACTATGGGCCCAGGCCCTGGCCCTCGCCACCCTCACCAGGATGGAGCTGCGGAAGCTGGCCCAGTCCCGCGGGATCAGCAACGTGGCCGGAGCCCCCGCCTGGCTGCGGCCTGACTGAAACAGTCCCGTGCTGTCCATCACCCAGCCTATGGTCATGGTGCCTGCCAATGGTGGTCACCATGGCGGTTCGGAGCGTCGACGCGCCGGGGCTGCTGCACTGCCGGCCCGGAACCCTCTGGGGTAGCCGTTGCCAAGCGCCATGGAATCCCGCCGGTTGGTGGTCTGGATCTTGTCGGGAATCCTGGGCTTTCAGGGCCTCACCCTGTGCTTCGACCTGCTCAACTGCACCGCCCTCTCCTGGCTGTACGTGCGCCTGAACGGCTTTGACGCCGCGGTGCAGCGTTCTGTCTCCCTGGCCGGCGAGCCCGGGGCCCAGCGCTCCATGGGGAAGGCCGGGGTGCTGGTTCCCGATGCCTCCACGCCACCGGTGGAGGATTCAGGTCAATCCCCGCTGGTGCATCCGCTGTCACTGTTCTGCGCCCGGCCCCAGGGCCGCATCGATGACGCCGTGAGCCAGGGGCTCAGCATCCTGGCCGGGCTGGCACTGGGGGGAACGGCGCAGGGACGGCCCCAATAGCCTCCGAGACCTGTGGAGATCCGATGAGCACCACGACCCCTGGGCTGTGGGTCAGCACACAGCACATGGCCGAACTGCTTGGCATCCACCGCGTCACCCTGCAGCGCTTGAAGAAGGGCGGCTTCTTCCGGGGCGGCCACCACTTCCGAATGGCCAACCCGCTGGCACCGCGTTCCAACACCGTGTGGCACCAGCAGGGTGTTCTCCTGCGGGTCGACACACCCTGAGGCAGCCTTCAGCAGAAGGCCCAGGGGCTGAACGACAAGGCAAGGCTGTCGTTGGGGTCGATGGCGTTGCCTTGCGGGGTGGTTTTGCAGCTGCGGGGGTAGGGGGCAGCGGTCCGGCTCACCTGTCTCAAGAAGAGGGTTTCGCCGTCGCAGAGGTCCCTCGGGGGAGCGGGCCAGCAGAGCGCCCCAGAGGCCGGATTCGATGAAGATTCAGTGAACTTGTGAACCTGACGGGGAATCCCTCATCGACAAACCCAGCTACTGCAAGGGTTTTGCTCTAATCAAAGGGATTCATAATCCCAAGGTCGGGAGTTCAAGTCTCCCCCGAGCCATTATTGATTCAACGGTCACCGACCTGTGAGGATGGTTGTCCGTCTTGGCATTGAGGCTGAGGAGTCCGGAAACGAAATCCCCGCCATCGGCACGATCAAGGCGCCTGTTGATCATCCCTCGTGTTTCTGGATCCGCTGTTTGAAGACAACCGATCTGACTCACTGATTATCGGGTGAGGGTTTTGAAAGCCCCGTTGGAACACCTTGTCGATAGATCAGACATCAACAGCCAGCACGTCCCCGACCCAGCAGAAGATCCCGGGCACCGTTGACGCGCTGCATGGTGTCATGGGCACCGCCCCGATCGGGATGATGTTCCGCTGCGGCGTTCTTCCAGGCCCGGGTGACGTCGCTTTCCCGGATCCGGCCCGAAAGGGGCAGGTGCAACCGCTGCCGCGCCACGATCGCGTCCAGGTCAGGGTGCTTGCCGAGGGGCCCCCAGTCGGCCTGGCTGAGGGCAGGGGTTTTTTTCTTGCCGGTCTTTCGGCGCCTGCCGTTCCTTTCCGTTCCGGACCCACCGAAGCCTCTGGAGGCAGCACCAGGATCAGATGCGGACCTGGATGATTCCTCCTTCGTGAAACGGGACACCACCAGAGGCATTGATCGCTCTCGCAGGGTCTGGGGCATCGCAGCACACGCATCAATGAATTGATCCAGCTTCCTCCATCAGCCAGCCCCCTGGACATCCGGTCGGCGTGCTGACAGACAGGGCCTTGTCCGATCACAGCTGTTGAGCGGCTGGACGCTCCTTAGCCCGCCTTCGCCCGCATCAGCCGCTGCAGCTGGGCGCTCTCCAACTCGAGCACCCGGCGGGCGAAATCGGGATCCCGCTCCAGCACCACATCGAAGGAATCCACCGGCACCGCCAGCACCCGGGTGCCATCGGCTTCGGCCACGATCGTGCTCTCCGAGGTGCTGTGGGTGAGCACCTCCAGTTCGTCGAGCACCCGGCCGGGCTCCATGTCCTCCAGCCACTCCCGTTCGCCGTCGCGGTGGCGCACCTGAGCCCGGCCTTCGATCAGCAGCAGCAGCTCACGGCAGGTGTCGCCGGCCTCGGTGATCAGATCGCCGCGGCAGAAGCTGCGCATGTCGGCCTGTTCGGCCAGGGTGGCCAGGGTGTCGGCATCGCTGCGGCGGAAGAAATCGCTGGTGGCCAGGAACACCCGCTTCTCCAGTTCCGGACAATCCCTCAGAGCCGGCGGGCCCTGCAGAGCCCCAACGGCCTGGGCCGTCTGGGCCAGCAGGGGTGGGGTGTCCTTGCCGCTCACCTGGACCGCCAGTGACCGGGCCCGTTCAGCATCCAGGCAGGCGGTGAGATACAGAGCGGCGGCCGCCATGGTGGGGCTGGGGTCAGCCGCCAGGCTTTCGAGGAAGGTGAGCGTGTCGGCCACGGGTAAGTCCAGACGACAGGAGGCGATCTCCCCGCCTGGCTGGGCGAGGGCTTCGGCCACGGCGGTCGGCAGGCGACCCGCCCAGTCGTCACCCTGAACCAGTTCCGGCAGGCCCAGCGGCGAGATGGCCTGCAGGCGCTGCACCAATGCCGGCACCACCGGATCCTCCTGGAGGGTGACCAGGCCCGCGAGGATGGCCCGAAGCGTCAGCTCCTTGCGTAACTGGAGACGGTCGTCCAGCAGATCCAGCACAGCGGTCTGGTCACGAAGGGCGCTCTGATGCAGGGCCCGGTAGCCGCCTGTCAGGGCCGGCAGCCGATCCAGCAACAGCTCCAGCTTGCGGATGGCAGCGGCCCTGGGGGAAATGTCGCCCAGCACCCGTTGCTCCTCACCGAGGGAGATGCCGTATTCCCGCCGCAGTGCCCGCAACGCCCCCCAGTCGTCGCGGGCATCACCGCGGGCACCAGCCCGACCGCTGCCATCACCGAGGCTCTGCACCAGCAGCAGCCTCTCCAGTGACTTGCGATAGCCGCTGAGGCGAATCTGATCCTCGAGGCTGCGGCGGCTGTCTGGATCAAGCAGGCCGGGATCCTCCACCCCCAGCTCCTCCAGCAGCTGGCGGTGCTCGTCGTCGCTGATGCCGAGCGACAGGCGCATCTGTTTGAGCACATCCAGGCTGCTGGCTGCATTGACGAAGCCCTCCTCAAGGGCCTCCCGCACCACGCCCTTGTAGGCCTCCAGCCGTTTCTGGCCAGTGAAGCCAGGCAGCACCTTGGCCAGAACGTAGACCTTTTCGGTGCCCAGATCGGCGATGGATCGGCCATCCAGGTAGCGGCCCACGTCGAGATCCATGCGGGCCAGCTGCTTGCGGAAGCGCTCCGCCAGGTTCTCGCGGCCGTAGAGGGCTGGAGAACGCCCCCAGGCCCGGTAGAGCCAGAGGGTGCTCAGCGCCACCAGGATCACGTCGTAGAGGTACTGAACCCAGGCCGGCAGCAGCAGGATCAGGGGCCGGCCGGAGAACAGGAAGAAAAAGTTGAACACCAGATAGGTGGCCACCAGAAAGACCCGGTGGCGGATGCGATCCCGATCGGGCTCAGCGCCGCGGCGGCGCATCTGCCCCCGCAGGCCCGATTCGATCGCCCGGCCCACCAGCACCCCCAGCCAGGTGCACAGCCCCAGGAACAGGGGCACGGCCACCAGCCGGGGCACATCGATCGGCTGGCCGAACAGGACAAAACCTGGCCGCAGCAGCAGCGCGAGCTGGTCGCTCTGACGCAGCCAGACTCCCGAGAAGTAGTAGTCCCAGTTGCCGGCGTAGAGGAAGTAGCCCAGCACCAGGCCCACGTAGCCGTAGCGCTCGAAGGCGAAGGCCGGGGTGGGCAGCCGGGCCCAGTAGGTGCGCTCGGCGTCGATGTCGATGCAGGGTTGCTGGCAGGCCACGCAGGCGCTCTGTTCGGCGCCATCGGGCTGAACGGTGCGGCACATCGACTGGGTGATCGGCGTGGCCGCCATGTGGGCCCTGCTGCCCAGCAGGCCGGTGGGGGTGGAGTAGATGCTCTGCACCGGCGCCATCGGGCAGAAGTACTGGCACCAGCTCTTGCCGCCATACAGCCAGCCCACGGCGATGGCGCAGACGATGGTGAAGCTCAGCCAGGCGAACAGCACCAGCCGGTCGGCATTGAAGAAGAGGATGCGGCCGCAGAGGCCGACATAGAGCCAGCCGAACTGCAGCTGGGAATAGTGCTTGCCCAGCCAGGAATCGCCCGGCACCTTGGCGAGCTGGAAGCGCTTTTCTCCGGTTTTAGGATTCACCCGGGTGATCTGGCGTTGCAGCCCCAGAGCGCGGGGGATCTGGGAGAGGAAGGAGAGCGGGCAGATGCGCCGCCAGAGTTCGTGGCCGAACACCAGCAGCACAAAAACGCCCGCCGGCACCACCAGCCCCCAGAACAGGGTGGTGCCGAGGGGATAGGGGGCTTCCGTCAGGCAAGTGCCCTGCACCGGCACGCAGTCGGCCGGCAGCCGAAGCGGGCTCCAGGGATGGTCCGGCTCGGTGAAGCGCGGCGTGAACGGGTCGTAGAGCAGCGAGGCGATGATCAGCAGCCAGCCGGTGGTGAGTGCCCACCGCACCAGATGCATGCGCCGTTCCGTCACCTGGCCGTCCTCACTGCGACACACCGGAGGCGCTGACCATAGCGATGGCCCCCGGCGGCTGCAGGATCTGTTCTTAAGAGTTTGCTGAAAAACCCCGCCACCTCTGCGAAAATGGGCCAGCTGCCCCAGGTTTGATGCGAGGTCAGCAGGAGCGCAGCGGCTCCTTGTTCTCCTACGTCTCGATCGAGGAGCGGATCCCGACCAGTCATCCGCTGCGGCGGATCCGG